>DUZG01000025.1 GCA_013349585.1 Nitrospinota bacterium
CTGAGTGCATATCGCGATGCATATTGGCAAATGCGGATTTGCTTTGCGTAGTGTCTCGATCCAGACGAGTGACCTTTGCCTTGGGAAACAATTTTATCGTTTCCTCTTCCAGCTTTTGAGTGCCAAATCCGCTAAAGCGAATCACTTCACTCTGACATTCAACGCAATGCCCTGGCATACGGGCTGTAAAATTGCAGTAATGACAGAGCAGACGGTCCTCACTTCCATGAAAGGTTAAAGTGACGCTGCAATGATTACATTCGACAACGTACCCACAGTCGGGGCAATAAACAAACCGCGCAGTACCACGCCTATTGAGAAACAGAAAAATCTGTTCCTTCCTTGAAAGCCGGTCGCGAATAGCGGCGATGAGTTGCCCTGAAAGGATAGAAAAGTTTTTAAACTCTTTTCGTTCTTTCCTCATATCGACCAAACTGACAATAGGCAGCATACGGTCGCCCACCCGCTTTTCGAGAGAGAGATATTTATATTTATCGAGCTGAGTGTTGTGAATCGATTCTAAAGAAGGGGTAGCCGAACCCAGAAGAACCACAGCATTTTGTGAGCGGGCGCGTATCACCGCTGTGTCTCGTGCGTGATAACGTGGTGTAGAATCCTGCTTGTAAGAACCGTCGTGTTCCTCATCAATGACAATTATCCCTAAATTTTCGAACGGAGCAAAAACAGCAGAACGGGCACCTACAGCAATAGAGACTTGCTTGTCATATATTTTTTTCCATTCGATAAAACGTTCTTTCTGCGACAAACCACTATGTAGTATCGCGACCCGATCACCAAATCGCTGCCGGAATCGTTCCACCGTCTGCGGTGTAAGAGAAATTTCTGGGACCATCATGATCGCAGTTTTGCCCTGCTCAAGAATTCGTTGGATACAGCGGATATATAATTCTGTTTTTCCACTCCCCGTAACACCGTGCAGAAGAAAAGTCTGGAACTGCGATTCTTGAATAGCCGCATCAAGTTCCACGAATACTTTTTTTTGTTCTGGCGTGAATTTCAGGGAAGGCCCGATAGGTTGATTTGATGTGTCTACATGCGATGTTCTTTCAACCTTCTTTGAAAAAGTTTCTACGAGCCCTTTATCTTTTAAGCTCCTAAGGGCGGCAGCACTTCCCTTGACATGTTTTTCTAAATCTGCAGTATTCACCTCCCCTTTTATTAACTGGTCATAGACCTGTTTCTGTTTGGGGCTACGTTTAAGCAGTTTTTCTATTTCCTCGGGCTTGGGCAAGTCTGGTTTCAAGCGCGCGGTTTTAAGAAACTGATAACCCACAGTACTTTTATGAATAGCCTCAGTGGAAACGAGTAATCCGTCCTGTTTTAAGTTCGCTAGAGAATGAGCACTGAATTTCTTGTCCAGCCCTTTCTGGCATTGCTTTGAAGTGGCTTTGGGGTGTTCGCCTATAAAATACAAAAGGAGGGTGGCTGATTTAGAAAGAGAACCCTTCAGTAAGGCATCGGCGCCCATTGCTGTCAGGGAAAACTCTTCACGGCTTTCATCATCGAATCCAGCAGGGAGGGCGGCGCGAATCGCTTCTCCCCAGGCACATTGGTAATAACTGCTCAACCATTTTGTCAAAGCTAGAATTTCTTCGCCAACCACCGGTTTCGTATCCGGCAAATCGCTAATGGATTTCAGTTTGATATCCTTGTCCCATTTTGCTGTGAGGGCTACGACATAACCGGTGATTCTGCGTCTTCCAAAAGGAACAAACACACGCATGCCCACCTGAACTTTTCCGGCAAACTCAGGCGGAATTTTATAGGTAAAAACCTCTTTTATAGGCAGATTGAATGCTATCTCTGCATAAGGTTTTTCGGAGGAAGGTTTCACATTAAATTCTTTAAGAAAGCGTTGAAATAATTTTCCAGATTGTACAAGGCATAGAAGCTTTGAGCAATAAAATAGCCTTTAACAATTGCCTGCAAAGGTTCTCTGCTTGACACTTTATTTGTTTTCCTCTAATCTCATTTTCTTCGTAAACAATTTCGGGTAATCCCTGTTTTAAAAAGAGGTGAAGATATGAAAGTTGGAGATAAGATCAAATTTGATTTCGCGGGAAAGAAAAAAGAAGCTGTCGTTGAAAAACTGTTCGCCAACAGCGTTTATCTGAAAGTAGATTTCGACAAAGATAAGCAAAAAACCGTCAAGCGCAAACTCAGTCAGGTTGATGGCGGAAAATCGAAGAAAAAATAGCCCACTGCGTGGGTAGCAAGTTTAGCGAATCAAAAGTAAAAGGCTGGGCAGTGCTGTTTAGCAATTCTAGAAACGTAACATTGTTGTTTCGCCATAGAAAAAATAGACCTATTGCCAGCGACCGCTAGTCGCTGTCATCGAAGACACCTTTGGCCAGGCTTTTGCGGGCAGTACGGGCTTCCTGGTCGGCTCGGGTGATGCCACCATCGTAGTCGTTATAATCTACAAAGTTAAGAACCGGTTCCATTTCCGGATTACGATCGAGATAAAGTCGTGCCATCGTTTGCGTGGTGCGCCGGTATTTCGGGTGCCCGGCTTTTTGGGTTCGCAGTTCAACAAAGTGACCCAACTCGCGCAAATTCATTCCCATATTCCAACGGATGAAATGATTAAATAGCGTTGCGTATTGCGCTTCCTGCTGAAACCCCGCGCGTTTCAAGTCGCGGTGCAGCGATTCAGTTCGCTCAAAACATTCCTGAACCTTTTCTGTCATGCCTACTTCTGCAATTTCTTCTGGTAGGGAATACCCCAACTCAATTCCCAGATTCTGCCTTTGCTGAGTGAGCATTCGGTGGCGTTGCAAATCGCGGTACTCAGCGAACCCAGCGAGAATATCGAACTGAATAGGATAACCGTATTCCAAAGCTCGACCTGGCCTGTCGCGTTTACTTTTTCGCGTACCAATATAAGCAGCAAAAATTTGTTTTTTCTTTTCATCGGGTAATTGCTGGATCACACTTCTTATTTGCTGAGAGGAGTGCTGCACATAAGGAAAAACCATATTAGCTAGCAAATTGATATGCTGACTTTCCGCCTCATCTTCCAACAAAACCACTTCCGCCGTAGTTTCTATGGGTATCGAATCAAAGATTTCTTTGCAAAGCCCACGCATGGCCTGATGATTTTCTGCATTGTAGGTATTTTTGTCAGCACGTTTGATAAAAGTAGGAATTTGTGTATTCAACGCTTTTCGAATCGACTCGGCAAGTTGGTGAGCTTCGGATAAATCGTTAGTCATTAATTTGCTTATCAGCCCTGAATAAAATCTGCCGTTACCCACTAATCCGACATTTGCCTGGGTGCACGCAGGAAGAATGCAACGGATGATATCGCACGTCGCGCTTCGGATGGTGAAGTTATAGGCAATTCGGTGCGCTTTGATTTCATTATCGTTTTGCAACTTCGACAATCCGGCTTTTTGAATTTGACCATTGCGCTCCACTTCTATTTCAAACGCCTCTTTCGTCAAACGCTTGCGAAACAAGGCTTGCATAGGCTCGACCATTTCTGCATACGTTTCAAAAAGAAAATCCATATTACCGGTAAATTTTTCACCCAACTCCGACTTGCGAACGTTATCTGGGCATATGTATCTCCAGCGGCCATTCTTTTTCACATCGTAAAGAACATAGCGGGTGGATTCTTCAATAGGGGAACCGCCAATGCGACAATCTTCTATAACCTTGGTCATCAGGTTGGAAACTTCTTCAATACATAAAGGTGCCACTGCCAATTCCGCTACCGATTCATCACCATACTTATTTACCACCCGGTCGACCATTTGCGAGCCTTTAACATCATTGGGCGTTCCATCTGGATTCAAAAATTCGCGCACAATGGTTTCTTTGAATCCTGTTGGAGACCTACTGTAACGAGCCAGTGCGCCACCAATCACTTCCGGATTTAGATTTTCAAGCGTAAATACGTTCGCATCGACATCAGAAAGGTAGGGTTTTAACAACTCTCTCTCTTCGTCTGTCAGTTCATCGGAGCGTTTTGGTTTGTCTGTCATTAGTTTTTCTATTCAATAAATTGTTTTGAGTCTTTTGCGCAACGAAAACCTGTGTCATTGAAACGCACATCTGGCTGGCTCCACCTACGAAAGGCGCTACGGAGCGAATCGGAAAAATTGATCCAGGAACCACCGCGAAGAACTTTGAATTTTCCATTTGCAGGGCCTTTAGGAAATTTTTTTTTTCCGACACTGTAATAGGTACGCATATACCAGTCGTCCACCCATTCCCAAACATTGCCAGCCGTATCGTGCAACCCATATATAGAAACACCTCTAGGATAACTGCCAACACTAGTCATCGTGGCAATGCCTTTCCACTTTCTATTGTAGGTAGCGCGTCCTTTAGGAGATCCCTTCCCCCAGGGATAAATATTCCCGCTTGGGCCTCGTGCCGCTTTTTCCCACTCTGCTTCCGATGGCAAGCGTTTGTCTTTCCACTTGCAATACGCAACCGCATCATACCAGTCAACCTGAGTGACAGGCTGATTGCGTATCAACATGGTAAACGAATTGCCTTTCCACAAATTCCCCTCCCAGCAAGAATCGGTCTTACAAGTATCGTCCAAAGCGGGACGGTGACCGGTGGCTATTACAAATTCGAGATATTGTTTATTTGTGACCTCATAAATATCTATCCAGTAACTCTCTAACGAAACTAGCTTCAAGGGGAATTCATCGGAAAACCACCACAGTCGACAGGCCCGGTCATATCTACGGCACAATTTTAATGTATCCTGGTTCTCTTTAAAGTTGGATCCCCGGACAAATGTTCCCCCTTTGATCCATGCCATATTCGAAAACTGCTCTACTTCCGAATTAGTTCCTTCGGGTTCAACCGTTTTAGAGAAGGCTGTGGACAAAAATATCCCACTGTTCAGCAACAAGAATAAAAGTATGAAAAAGTTTCGATTGAGTGATCTGGAAATAAACAAAGGCTTAAATGGGGAATGAAAAATTATCGGCTCTCTGTTCGCTGTATCGAGAAACGGGTCATTTCTTTACCGTGAATATAAAACAACGACAGGCCTAGAATCATGTTGATGGTGTACAACCATGTCAATTGACTATGATAGCGGTCAAACTGAATCTGCAATTTTTGATCTGCAGGGTTAGCCTTCTTAAGTTTATCCATTGCATGCATTTCCGGCCGCAACACACTGCCAACATAAATTGCAAGGACTATCATAACTGCGAGGAAAACCTCTCGCGTGTAACGACGCTTGGTCACTACCTGTGGCTGATAGCCCACAGAACTGTATTTTGCGGCGAGGAACTTGATAACCTCGGCAAGCACCATAATCGCTATGCAGGTATAAATTATATTGATGTTAAAAGCATCCATGATCTTGTTCATTATTGAGCTGGCCGCGAGCTTCTGATCTTTCAGGTTTATCCTCACCATGATCTCAACAAGAATACCGAGCAGAAACATGCCTGCCACCCAAAGACTGAGAGAAAATAAATATAACCAGTTTGATATAAATAATAAACGTTTCATATTGATTTTTAAATTTTAGAAATTATTCCAAAGTAACGAATTTTAGAAACTCAAAGGCTCCATTTTTTAACGCCCGGACTCATTGCCTTCGACGCTAACGGATTAGCGGCTACCGGAGACGCGTTTTCGCATGGCTTTGAAGCTCTCCTTTATTTCTTTCTCTTCACGTGCTCTGGCTTTAATGATTTCGTCTGTATCACCGCCGAACCAAGTCTTAACCGTGGTGCCTACTCGCTCTCGATTGATCGTATTGAGAATTGACAAATAAATAATGCCGTAAAAAACAGCGATACCATAAAGAATATAAGGGACAAATGATCGCAGGCGTTGTTTTTCTCTCAGCGAGCGGTGATCCCATAATTTATACCATAAGCCTTCTTTCTTATCATCGCCCATAATATTTTTCGGGAAGTGCCCTTAAACACATATAAATAAAAACCTTTTTAAGAAATAAGCCAGAAATTGAATCATAGCAGAATCCCAAAACCTTAACAACCTAGCGGTATATCGCCACAAGAATTAGTAAAATGGCATATAAAAAGGCAGGTAAGTATCGCCAAGCATTTAACTGCGGGTTCGCTAATATTGCCAGCCACGCTAGTGGGTGCTAATATTTCCTCCCTTGTTAGAGGGTGTGGTATATTTTCAAAATTGAATCTTAAATAAATAATATCGTGATAGGAATCAAGCCTGTAGAAAAAGTTTACGGCACGGTGACGGTGCCCGGCTCGAAGAGCTATACCAATCGTGCTTTATTGATCGCTGCTTTGGCAGATGGTGTTAGCCGCCTCGAACAACCTCTGGTGAGTGATGACACCAAATTCATGATCCGGGCTTTGAAAGGATTCGGTATTAAGATTGAGGAGGAAACCAACGCCTTCATCGTTTCAGGAAAAGCAGGAAAACTGATAACCCCGGAAGAGGATATTTTTGTTGGAAACGCAGGAACAGCTATGCGATTCCTAACCACTTTTGCAGCTTTAGTTAAGGGTAAGGTCCACTTGGATGGAGATGAACGCATGCGAGAGCGACCGCTTGCCGATCTGCTTGAGTGTCTGGGGCAAATGGGGGTCAAAGCCATTCCCTTATACCACAACGGGTGCCCTCCTATTGACATCGTAAGTGAAGGGGTTCCTGGCGGAGAGGTTACCCTGCTCGGAAATAAGAGTAGCCAATATCTCACCTCACTGCTTTTATCCGCACCTTACTTCAATAACGATACCAGTATTCTGATTGAAGGAAACCTGACCTCAAAGTCTTATGCGGATATCACTTTAGATATCATGCAAACCTTCGGCGTTACTGCAAAAAATGACAGCTACCAGGAATTTAGAGTTCAAGCAGGTCAGGTATATAAACCGCAAACCTATAAGGTCGAAGGCGATTGGTCGAGCGCCTCTTATTTCCTTGCTGCCGCTGCAGTTACGGGGGGTGACATCACTCTTTCTGGAGTAAACCCAGACAGCGTTCAAGGCGATGCGCAGTTTCCTGCTGTACTGGAAAAGATGGGGTGTCAGGTTATAAAAACTGCCGATTCACTGCAACTTATAGGAAGCTCTTTGAAGGGAATCACCATCAATATGAATAATATGCCTGATGCCGTGCAAACCCTTGCCGTGATTGCTCTGTTTGCGAAAGGTAAAACGGTAATAGAGGGTATTGGCAATCTTAGAATAAAAGAAACCAACCGTATCGAAGCTTTGGCAAACGAGTTGGGCAGACTGGGTGCAGAAGTTGAAACCGGAGAGGGCTTCCTTGTTGTAAAGCCCGGCGAATACAGGAGAGCTGAAATCGAAACTTACAATGACCATCGCATGGCAATGAGTTTTGCCGTGGCAGGACTAAAAATACCGGGAGTTAAAATAATAAACCCAAAATGCGTAGAAAAATCGTACCCGGATTTTTTCTCCCACTGGCCGCCGGGCCAGATCTAATCAGTGCAACGCCGGACTTACTGAGCAATAAACTCGTTGAGACGAAACAGAGTTTACTAGCTTGCAGAGTTATTGCGGATTGCACCCCTCGTTAGAGGAAGTGCCATGATAAAATAGAGCACCATACTTACCTCGGCATCGTAGAAGTTGGTTTCAAATAATCCCGCAACCAAAAACCCGACAACAGCGGCGGCGCTCGCCATGGAATCCCTTCTATTAGTGGAATTATCTGGCATGGAAACCAACCGCCGATACAACGTCATAAAATAAACTACCCAAATGGAAATCCAAGAAACGACGCCAAACAGGCCCATATCAACAGCTAGCTGGATAAAGTTATTATGCAGTCCCCGCAGTTTTTTAATGTAACCTGTGGGATCAGGGTAATCTTGATTTACAGCATCAATACATTTAAACCCGCACCCCGTCAAAGGATGATCTTTGAAAACCAACCAGCCGCCTTGCCAAAGAGCCAAACGGATTTGAAGATTAGGGTCATTGAGGTTTATCAAAGAATCTATTCTTTGCCTGACATCCGCCGGAGAAATCAATAAAATGATTCCTAATACAACTGGCATGAACCAGAGCAAACTCTTTTTTCGGAACCAGATCAGAAAAAAGACTCCTGCCAAAACACCCAGCCAGGCTTGCCTTGTAAAAGTCAACAATAGACAAACCGCCATTAAAATAATAGCAGGGCCAAGCCATTTGTTTTCTTTTGGGGCAAAAATAAGTTTTCCAGACGCAACCAGAAGAGCCAACATCAAAAGGCCTGCATAGGTCATATAGACACTCATAGTGCCTTCCGCTCTCGAATGAATAGTGATACCTGTTTCCCAAGCGGTGTAAAAGCCCGTCAGAGTAGAAAGAGTAGCGGAAGCAATTAAAAGTAAGGAAAGCTTGTCTCTTTGCCCTTCACTTTCAATGCAATTGACAGCCCAAAAAAATATCAAAATTTCCAACAGTCGTTTGAGCGATTTATAGCTTCCTGAAAAATCCACTGCTCCGACAACCGCGACAAGACAGGCTAGAACAAAAAGCAAAAATGGGACTGTTAGAGGGAACATCTGCTTTCCCCATGATCGAGTGACATAACATTTTGCCATCCATGCCAGTCCGCCAACTCCGCAAGAAATCTGTGTCAAACTGATGGAAAAAAAAGAGAAGCAAACAAAGCTCATCAAGCTGAACGATATAACTTTATCTATATTTATAAATCGAAGGGTCATGGAATTAGGGGGTGGTGAAAATACTGAAACAATCTTCGTTAATAACGGGTCGATTAAGACGAATTTACCTGCGTGTTCCAGAAATCAAAACATGACGAAACCAGTTTCTTATCCACGAAAAATTATGATCCAGAAATTGGTCTGCACGAAAAGCAAAGCGCATGAGACTATTGGACGGGTTCTTAAAAATTAATCCGGAGAAAACGCCACAAGGAACTGACAAAAACTCCTCATAAAAACACTGAGTTTCAAAACGTTTTTTAATTTCAACAATATCACGAGTTCTCAGTGGTTGCTCATCAGCGGTTCTCGCCTTTTTTGTCAAAGACCTTACAAGTTTCCCAACAGGATTTATGTCCAAAGGCTCAGCAAATAATATTTTTCCATTGGGCTTTAATACGCGAAAAACCTCATCCAAAGCCGGAACCATATTCAAGTGATGCAAAATCGCATCTCCATAAACAAAGTCAAATGTTTCATCTTCAAACTGCAAATCATGTGCGTCCATAAGAAGAAAATTCGGGCTATTATTGCTATCTACCGCAGAATCTATCCCGGCTTGGAGTTCGGCTTCGGAAATATTAATACAAGTTAAGGAGGAAGGAAGAATCGAATTTTTTTCAAGCCATCCTCTCCACGCTGTGGAACCTATTTCCAGAACCTTCTTGCCCTGGACGTATTGCATCATCTCCTTAATCAGACTGTATCTCCTGCGGATGTAAAAATATCTGCAGTGATTGAAGATTTTTTCATACCCTTTTCTTTCCAACCCTTCGTTATATCTCTCCCGTTCTCTTTCTCCCAGCTCCGAAAATTTTTGCGATTCCATACTCTACCCTTCACTAAAAAAGGTTATTTCCAAACACATATTACATCACCTCGAAAAACTAATGTTGAAAGTTCTGATATGCTCTAATGCAATCCATGATGTAAAATCATAAGGGAAAAGCCTCTTTCTCATAAATAGCACCTTCATAAATAGCACCTAATGACAGTAAATAAATATACCAACGAACTCATAAAAGAAAAAAGCCCCTATCTGTTGCAGCACGCACACAACCCAGTCAACTGGTATCCCTGGAGCAAAAAACCGTTCCAAATTGCAAAAGAAAAAAATATACCCTTACTCATCAGCATTGGCTACGCCACTTGCCATTGGTGCCACGTGATGGAACGCGAATCTTTTGAAGACGCGGTTCTTGCCGCAGTCTTGAACGAAAATTTTGTATGTATCAAGGTAGACCGAGAAGAGCGTCCAGATGTGGACAGCATCTATATGCAAGCTGTACAAGCATTAGGGCAACAGGGCGGCTGGCCTCTCAATGTGTTTTTAACGCCGGATGGCATCCCTTTTTATGGCGGAACTTATTTCCCTCCAGAAAAACGACATAATACCTCGTCTTTTCTTGATGTATTGCAATTTTTAATAACCACTTGGGAAAATGAGCAAGACAAGGTTACCAAACAAACCAAAGCATTAGTCGACTACATCCGACAATCTTCCACGCGGGAGAAAATAACTGCCGACCTCGATGATTTAAGCTTTGACGGGGAAGACAAAGCATTGGAGCTTTTTGAAAATCATTACGACAAACTGAATCACGGGTTTCAATTCCAATCGCAAAATAAGTTCCCGCCATCTATGGGACTTTCCCTTTTATTAAGGCATCACCACCGAACAGGCAATCCAAATAGTCTGGTGATGACTGAGAACACTCTCAAGGCGATGAAGTTCGGTGGCATTTATGATCAGATCGGCGGCGGACTTTCACGCTACAGCACAGATTACCGCTGGCTGGTACCGCATTTTGAAAAAATGTTGTATGACAACGCCCTGTTCACAACCGCTTTGATCGAAGCCTATCAAGTCACTGGGAAAATGGAATTTGCCGACTATGCCAACGACCTTCTGCATTATATCGACCGCGACATGACCTCCGAAGAAGGGGCTTTTTTTAGCGCCCAAGATGCAGACAGCGAAGGCGTGGAGGGCAAGTTCTACGTCTGGTCCAAGGAAGAGATTGAAAATATTCTTGGAAGAAAAACAGCCAGTGTTGCAATCCCTTTTTATAATGTCACTCAAAAGGGAAATTTTGAAGGGCAAAATATTCTTCATCAAACACGTGGCTCTGAAACGGTTGCCAAAGAAACAGGCATGAATCCTGATGACTTCAGCAAAGAGTTGCAAATAGCTCGTGAAAAATTGTTACAAGTTCGTAGCAAGCGCATCCGCCCTCTGCTTGATGACAAAATACTCACGTCATGGAATTCCCTGATGATCAGCGCCATGGCTAAAACTGGACGCGTACTGGAAGATCAAGAGCGAATTAATAAAGCAGCTAAGGCAATGCAATTTCTGCTCGACCAGCTTAGAACTTCCGACGGGAAAATGTTACGTCGTTACCGGGAAGGAGAAGCCCGTTACGATGGCTATTTATTCGACCACAGTGCCACAGCGGTAGCTTGCCTGGATTTATATGAAGCCACTTACGATCCACACTATATCCACACAGCACAAGAGTTGATGCAACTTGTTGTGGAAAAATTTTCAAGCGAATCCGGTGCTTTCCATGAAACCGCCAACGATGCTGAAAAATTATTAGTACGCCAGATCAGTGGTTACGATGGAGTCGAACCTTCGGGAAACAGCAACGCCGCCCTGGCTTTTCTAAAACTTTCAGTCTATTTAATTGATCCTGAATTAACCAAAAAAGCAGAAAACATTTTCTTGAGCTTTTACGATGAACTAATGGAATACGGACTTAACTCTGCCTATATGTTACAAGCATTGCATTTATATCTAGGCGGATTAAAAGAAGTTGCCATTATAGGCAGAAGAAATGATGCTGGGACTCAGAGCTTTCTGACCACCCTTCGCAAAGGATTTTTCCCGAATTCGGTTTTTGCGTTTTCATATGAAGATGAAGTCGAAGAAAACGCTAAAATAATTCCTTTGCTGGAGGGCCGAAAAATGCATCAAGGGAAAGCAACTGCATACGTTTGCCGTCAAGGCACCTGCCTGCCACCTGTACAAACTTCAGAAGAACTGGTGAAATTATTGAGTTATGAATAAAGAAACTCTATGATAGTCTTATCACTTTTACAGTAGGGAGATACTTAACTGAAATGCGAAAAGAATTGATAGATGGCATGGTTGAAACCGCTCTTAATGGTCAATCCATTTCTAACGAGCAGGCCTTACAACTCGAATCCTTTTCCCACGAGGAACTGGATTATCTTTTTATTGGAACCGATCGAATTCGAGACCAATTCAAGGGTGAAAATGTCAAAATTTGCTCCATTGTCAACGCCAAGTCTGGGCGTTGTGTTGAAGACTGTTCCTTTTGTGGGCAATCGAGTTCGTTTAAAACTGATGCTCCTGAATTCGAATTGATGAGCGTTGAAGAGATGGTCACCGCCGCTAAAGAAGCAGAAGCTTTTGGTGCTAATGAGTTTTCCATTGTAGCATCTGGAACTAAAATGAATGACCGGGAGGAACTGGATCGAGTCAAGGAAGCGGTACGCCGGATTAAAGCTGAAACCAACCTCGAAACCTGTTGTTCCTTAGGTTTGATGGAACTAGATCATTTAAAAGAGCTGAAAGCAGCAGGACTGGACCGATGCCACCACAATCTCGAAACTGCTGCCAGCCATTTTGAAAAAATTGTAACCACTCATACTTATGAAGATGAAGTCAGAGCTGTGAAAAACGCCCAGGAGGCTGGACTCGATGTTTGTGTTGGAGGAATTTTTGGGATGGGAGAAACCTTCACCCAAAGGGTGGAACTGGCATTCTCTATTCGCGATCTCGGCACACAATCTCTCCCCATCAATTTCCTCAAACCAATTGAAGGAACCGGGATGGACCATCTCGAAACAATTGAATATTACGATGCACTTAAAACCATCGCCTTATTGCGATTGATATTACCAAAGATAGATCTATTTGTTTGCGGTGGCAGGGAAGAGGTGCTGACGGATAAACAAGAAAAATTGTTTTCAGCAGGGGCTAATGGAATTCTTGGCGGCAATTATCTGACCACAAAAGGTCAGGACCCAAAAAGAGATATTGGTATGATCGAAGAATTGGGTCTTCGCCCACCCGCTTCGTGGGAAGTAAACAGCAATAGATAAATCCTGCAACCAATAGGCCGCTCAGCTCACCCTCTAGCGAGGGTAGCAAAGCTGGCGAACCTATAGTAAAAGACTTGACTGCATCTATTAGTTTGATGGGCATCGACTCCATCACCAACGGCGGCTAGCCGCTAGCCCCAGAGTTCGTCGGGGATTTCGAGGCGGTCAATTTTTTTACCCTGACCGACATGCTGCTCGAGAATCTCTTCAACATCTTCGGGTTGCACTTTTTGGTACCAAACCCCTTCTGGATAAACGATAACAACCGGACCGACACCACAAGGCCCCAAACATCCGGTGCTGGTCACTGTTGCTTTTCCAAACAAACCTTTTTGTTCGATTCCCATCGACAATTTTTCAAAAATCGCATTGGAACCGCTCTCAGTACAAGACCCACGTGGGTGTCCTGGTGGACGGCTGTTTGTACAAACTAAAATATGATAACTTGGTTTCGGCATCTGAAAAATCTCCGCTTGGATTTAATAAAAGAACAGAATGCTACATTATATGTTTAATAATTGAAATAGATTTATTTATACACATGAAAAACACAGATATTAAACTTGCCCGGTTTGATAAAGACTATCTGATCTCATGGCTTGAACTTTTTGCCAAGGAACC
Organism: Nitrospinota bacterium; assembly: GCA_013349585.1. Classification (GTDB taxonomy): domain Bacteria; phylum Nitrospinota; class Nitrospinia; order Nitrospinales; family VA-1; genus UBA8687. The sequence continues at coordinate 13,430 of DUZG01000025.1, forward strand.
GGTTTTGAAAATAGAATGCATACTCCTGAAAGGTGATGCCTCGGACAGAAATTATTACAGGGCCAAGTATGCATTAAAATCTTCACCTGAGATATCACGCTCCGTCATCATAATGCAATTAGCCCAATTGGAAACCGAACCCGACTTCAACTGCGTGCAGAAGTTTCTCAGGAATCTGGATATACCCGTACCAGACATATTTCATTTCGATGCAAAACATGGGTTACTATTCCTCATGGATTGCGGCGATACCCATCTGGCGGATCAGATTACTGAGGAGCCAGAAAAAACCGTGCTCTGGTATCAACAAGCCATCGATATTATCGTGGCCTTCCATATTCGAGCAACCGACACGATTACACCCGACTCCCCTGCCCACTCATTATTTTTTGATGAAGAAAAGTTGATGTGGGAAATGGATTTCATGCTGGAACACTACGTACAAGGGATGCTGATGAGCGCGTTGACCAAGGACGAAATGAATAAAGTCCGGAAAGCATTGCGTGTACTTTGCAAAACCTTGTCTAACGAGGATCGGGTTTTCACGCATCGAGATTATCATTCACGAAATATAATGATACATAATGGTAAGCTGAAAGTGATCGACTTTCAGGATGCCAGAATGGGTCCTTGCCAGTATGACTTGGTTTCCCTTTTAAAAGATTCCTATGTTGTCTTGAATGAGTCCGAAAGAAGCGAGTTGCTAGAATATTATATCGAATGCATGGAACAAAGTGGTCGGAAAATTATACGGGAATCATTTTATAAAATTTTCGAATGGATGTCTTTGCAGAGAAATTTAAAAGCGATTGGTACTTTTGCCTACCAACATAAAGTTTTAGGCAATGACCGCTATCTACAATACATTGAACCTACTCTGGATTATTTAAGACAAGCTCTGGCCAATCGCCGTGATCTGGAATTTTTAAGTCCAGCTCTGAATTCTGCGATACCAACGTTAAACGCCAATTGAATTTTCAATAATAAAAACAGCAAACCTATGACATTGTTAAAGCGATACGTGCTGGCACAATTTATAAAAATATATCTATTGACCGCCAGTGGTTTGATTGGAATTTTTTTGATCGTAGATTTTTTTGAACGCATCGACGAGTTTTTGTCAAAAGACGCGCCCATGATTGATCTCGTCTCATATTATATTTACAAAGTCCCTTTCATTGCTTTTTACATGGCCCCTCAGGGAGTTCTTCTTGCAACCGTTATCACCCTCGCCTCACTAGCAAAAAACAATGAATTCACAGCAATGAAAGCCTGCGGAATAAGCATTACCGGTATCACCCTTCCCATTATCGGCGCCTCCTTGGTTGTTGCTTTGACAATTCTTGCCAGCAGTGAATTCTTATCTCCCATTACCAATCAGAAAATGAATTATATCTTTATGGGTAAAATTCAGGCGCGCACTTCCTATGGAAAGATTCCTACTGAAAATCTCTGGTTCAGATCAACCAACGGCGATATCTGGAGCATCGATTATTATGATCCCTACAAATCAAAACTAGAAAAAGTTATTATTTTAAAATCCGGCAAAGATAATGCCATCACAGAGCGTATTGATGCTCGGGAAGCGATCTGGTCTATCAATAAATGGGAGTTTATAGATGGCTATATACGCAAATTTGCTAAAGGCGGAATACAATCAACAGAATATTTTGCAAAGAAAACTTTCCCTACGCCTGAAACCCCGAAAAACTTATCCAAGGCTCATAAACGCCCCGAAGAGATGAGCCTTAGCGGATTGTACCAAATAATAAAAGATCAGACCTTGGAAGGGAAAGACACCTCCATGAAATGGATTGAGTTGCATCGAAACATTTCTTATCCTTTCATCAGTGTCGTTATGGCCTTACTGGCAATTCCCCTATCTATTCGATCCAGCAGGCACGGCGGTCTTTTATTTTGTGTCGGCATCAACCTTGCGATGGGATTTGTCTTTTCATTTATTTATGCGATGAGTATTTCGTTGGGGCGCGGTGGAACATTTGATCCAATATTGGCGGCGTGGGGTCCCAACCTGCTTTTTACCGTTTTAGGATTCTATCTGCTTCTCACCATGGACAGTGAAAAAGCCTTCCCCATATAGCGACGAACCACCGCAGGCAAGGTAATCGTCAAGCCTTTTACTATTGATCATTATTCCATGAAAAAAATCGCATCCATTGATATCGGCTCCAACACTGTCCGTCTTCTTATTCTTGAGTCCACGGGCAATGCAGAATTCAAGCTGCTCGTTTCCAGAAGAAACATCACTCGCCTGGGCGAAGGCATGGATACTCAAGGCAAGCTCGCAAAAAGCAGGATGGAAGCAACGCTTCAAGTGCTCTCCGGATTTCGCCAAACCTGCCTGGAAAATGGCAATCCTCCTTTATTTGCAGTTGCAACTAGCGCCGTTCGCGAAGCTTCCAATGGACACGAATTTGTTCATCAGGCGAAAAAAGAAACAGGTATTGAGATCAAAATCATCCCATGGGAAGAAGAAGCCCGACTCACTTTGGAAGGAGTTTTTTGGAAGATACCCGATAACAACCGCAAAGTTATCACTTTGGATATCGGTGGCGGCAGCACCGAGTTCATTCTTTCTAAAGGAAAAGAAATTTCTGGTTTTTGCAGCACCTCCCTAGGTGTAGTCAGACTGACTGAAAAATTCATCACTCATCACCCCATCGATGAGAAAGAATTTCTTAACCTACAAAACCATCTGCAAAACGAACTGCAAGCAGTGAAGAAAAAATTATCTGCATTCCCTCCTGGACTTCTAATCGGAACAGCAGGAACAGTAACAACACTTGCGGCATTAAAAAATAATATCTATCCCTACGATCCAGAAAAAAATCACGCGTCAATATTTTCTCGAAAAGATGCAGAATCAATTCTTGCGGATCTTAAAAGCAAATCGCTCAGCGAACGATTAACTTTGAAACCTCTTGAGCCGGGACGTGAAGATTTAATCATTGCCGGCGCGGCAATTGTTCTTGAAACCATGCGCGCATTTGACTGCGAATCACTAACAGTCAGCGAATACAGTCTACGTGAAGGAATCATACTAAAAGCTGTTAATAGCATTTAGAATGCTTTCCGGATTACAATCTCTAATCCTCATAACATTTTGACAAAAAAGAGCTTTTTACCGATTTGAATTTGACTTCAAGGGGCAATTCCGCTAAAGTTTTCCGGTGTTCCCCCCGGTGAGAACATATCTATTCCCAAAAAACTAATTCAGTATCGCTCTCCTCGTTTGAGGGTTTTATCGCTATGACTACGAAAAATAAAAATACAGCTAAGAAAAAATCTTCTCTTAAAAAGCCTGCAAAAACTGCCGGACGCCCTATGAAGGGCCGTGACATTCTCGTAAAAGCCCTTGAAAATGAAGGGGTCAAAGTTATTTTTGGGTACCCCGGTGGAGCCTCTATGGAGATCCATCAAGGTCTGGCTCTATCCAAAAAAATCCGCATGGTTTTGCCCCGACATGAGCAAGGGGGGGCTTTTGCAGCAGGAGGTTATGCACGTGCAACAGGTGTTGTAGGCGTCTGTCTGGCCACTTCAGGTCCTGGTGCAACGAATCTAATTACCGGGATCATAGATGCGAAAATGGATTCCATTCCCATGGTTGCCATAACCGGACAAGTTCCCAGCACTGTTTTGGGAACCGATGCGTTCCAAGAAACGGATATTATGGGCTCCACGTTTCCGTTGGTAAAGCACAGTTACATGATTCGGAACATTGCAGATATACCGCGTGTTGTCCATGAGGCGTTTCATATCGCAAAAACAGGCCGACCCGGTCCAGTTCTTATTGATCTGCCAAAAGATATTCAACAGCAGGAAGCGGTTGTTGATTTTAATGTTAAGTTCGATGTCCCAAGTTACAAACCAAACCTGGCTCCGTCGGTTCAGCAATGTAAAAAAGCCGCACACGCTATTCAAGCGTCGAAACGCCCCATAATATATGCAGGCGGTGGCATTATTTCCAGCCGAGCTTCGCAGGAGTTGCGAAAGTTTGTAAAAAAAACGGGCATCCCTATAACCACAACTGTTATGGGGCTAGGTGCTTACCCCTCTAATGACCCTTTGTCTTTGAGAATGCTGGGGATGCATGGAGCGGTTTATGCCAACATCGCCATGAACCATGCCGATCTGGTTATCGCCATGGGTGTCCGCTTTGATGATCGGGTTACGGGAAAACTTGCCGAGTTCTGCAAAGACGCGCAGTTCATTCATATTGATATCGATCCATCAGAAATTAATAAAAATATTGTGATCGATATTCCAATTCAAGGCGATGTCAAACAATCCCTGAAAATTCTCGACAAATATGTAGAGCCAAAAAAAGATATCAAACCCTGGATAAAACAAGTCACCGATTGGAAAAAAGAGTTTCCTTTATCTTTTGAAAGTATAAAGGGACAAATTGTTCCACAATGTGTTGTCCACCACATCAACAACATCTCGGATAAAGACGCTATATTCTCAGTCGGGGTGGGACAGCACCAAATGTGGTCGGCGCAGTTTCTCGACTTTGAAAAACCCAACAACTGGCTGTGTTCTTCCGGTTTAGGTGCGATGGGTTATGGCCTACCAGCGGCGATGGGTGCGCAGGTGGCTTTCCCAAAAAAACAGGTAATCAACATTGAAGGCGATGGAAGTTTTCTAATGAATATTCAGGAACTGCAAACTTTAAAAATTGAAAACATCCCTGTAAAAAACATTATCCTCAATAACGCTCATCTAGGGATGGTCGCACAATGGGAAGACCGATTTTACAAATCTCTCAGGGGCCACACTTTTATTGGCGATGCCAACTTTGCAGAAGTGGCACATGCTTTTGGAATCAAATCAGAAAGTATTTCGGCTCCGGAAGAAGTTGTTCCGGCTTTGAAGCGTATGCTCAAGCATAAAGGACCGTACGTTCTTGATGTGAAGTACCCATACAACGACAAAAGCCACGGCCATGTTATGCCAATGATTCCCGCGAACCATACCTATCTAGACACCTGTCTAGACGCGTCTACATCACTTCGGGATTACTGGAAAAAGAAAAGCCACTAGCGTGGCAAGCTACAGGTCAAACTTTTTCTGGAATAGAGACGCCTTTCACTAAAAGGTAGCCAATACTTTGCCCTCACTCGCACCTAATAATGGATCGTTGAACCCCTTTCTATTAATGGGCCCTGCTTTGCTGGCAGCGTTCCTTTTTTCCTGGTCCATTTTCCATTCCGATCTATCCAAAAGAGAAGCACGTGAAGGCGTGCCCGTGGTAAATATGATGCGAGGCGGCAACATCTGGCTTCCGCAAATCAATCCACAGCAACTACGCACCAAGCCCCCTCTGTTTTACTGGTCTGGACTTTTGACCTCGAAACTTTTTGGGGAAGTGAGTGAAATCACTTTGAGAATCCCTTCGGTTCTAGCGGGTGTGGGAACCGTGTTTCTCACCACCTTTCTCGGTATGCGCCAATTTTCACCAACCGTCGGTTGTTTAGCCGGACTAATCATTGCAACCTGTTGGCGATTCGCATATCTAGGGAGTCACGCCCGCATCGATATGCTCTTCACTTTTTTTATCACTCTCGCATTTGTTGCTTTGTGGGAACTGTCACGTGATGAAAAAAAATCACTCAAATGGCTAGCAGGGCTGGCAATCGGTCTCGCAGTAATGACCAAAGGTCCTCTAGGTTGGTTGTTTCCTCTACTGGCAATATTTATTTTCAGTCGCCTGAACAAAACCTTCTCGGTGCCATGGGCCTATCTCGTCGCATTGCCGTTGTCTATGGCGGGTCTCTGGCTAGGAGTGGGATTGATGGCTGGTGGAGAAGAGTTCTCCCAAATGATCTATCAGGAAACCGTAGGCAGAGTATCGGGAAGCGAGGCCATACATATTCACCCCAAACCTTTTTATTATTATATCCCGCAAATTTTTGGTGGCATGGCTCCCTGGAGCCTTTTCCTGCCATTCGCACTCTGGCATGGAAAGAAATATCAAGATGTCCCCTGGAAATTCTGCCTCGTCGCTCTGGCTACACTTTTTATTTCCCTTTCATTATTTCCGGGAAAAAGAGGCGACTACCTCCTGCCGCTCTATCCTATGGGAGCGGTTATGCTGGCAGTATTTTTTTCGCGAGCAGAGGCTGGTCTAACTATTCCCACCCGAATTGTTATGGGAATAATGATGCTTTTGGTTCTGGTTCTAGCATTCGGTGCCCTGCTACCCGAATTGAATTTTGATTCCTTATCTCTTAATTCCCGAGACCGTTGGATGGCACAACTGCTTTACGACAAGCATCGACCCTCGACCCTGCTTCTGGCAATAGGCACGGTAGGTATGCTGGTTTTCTCGTATGCCTTGGTGTTGCATAAAAATTCGGGAATGAAAATAAGCGGAATAATAGCAGGCTGGGCTTTTCTATTATATTTAGGGGTTCATGGGCCAGCAGCGAGGATCGTCAGTGAGCAAACTTCGTTTCGGCCCTTTGCAGAGGAGCTAAAACAAATTTCAGAAAATCGGCCCCTGTTCAATTACGGCAAAGTAAGAGAAGACCTTCTTTACTATCTGGATTCACCGATAACAGAAATATCTGGCAATCCACTTTCACAACAACCGAATGCCTTGCTGTTGATAAAAAAATCCCAAAGCCAGGCCTGGCTAAAAAAATATTCCGACCAGAAAATTCTGCTTGAAATGAACGCGGCCTTCGAGCCTTATCAACTCATCGGAAGAACACAATAATACCAGCATGACGCTGGACTAAATAGGTCAATGCCCATAAAGCAAAAAGAACGCCTTTAACATAGATAAACTGCCTCCATCGCTAGAGGGTTAGGAATTTTTCTTAATACTGAATTCCATATAAGCGCGTTCGATATTGTCATCGAGCCATTCAAGTTTTTCCCAGTTTTTGAATTTCTTTTCTAGAACCGGTCTGACCGCATCCTGAGTTTCCTTTAACGAACTGCCCTTTTCTATCTGGACCGTGACTAACCGACGCAGATCGAACAGATAATGTTTCATGGCTATGAGAATGGGTTTGCCGCCGGGGTCGCCGTGACCGGGGATATAAATTTCCGCATCCAAATCACCTATATGAATGAGAGCCTTAATCCAATCTTCAATATAGGCATCGCCCATATAAGGGATCTTGCCACTCGTGATCAGGTCGCCCGCGATAATCGTCTTGAGAGTTTCGATATAAATAAAAAGGTCGCCATCGGTATGACCCGGCATATGGGTTAATTGCAGATGATACTCCCCTGCATAGACATGCATTTTCTCTTTAAAAATTATATTGGGTGGGGTGATCACTGTTTCATCCATCCCAGGAATTTTAAAGGACTTAAAAACATCTAAATGCGCTTGCCCCGATTCCCCTTCCAGAGCTTTGCGAACATTTTCATGCGCAATGATGGCGTGGGTGTCTTTGAACACTTGATTGCCAAAACTATGATCGCCGTGATAATGCGTATTGATAGCATATAAAATGGGAAGTTGCGTTTGTTTGCGGATCTCTTCTTTCACTTTTTTCGCTTCAGCCGGTGTAACGCGGGTATCAACCACAATCACGCCTTCCTTGCTGATAAGAAAAGTGGTGTTAGAGTCGATACCCTCACCGTGGGTCAATGTGAATAGGTTTTTCCAGACTTCGACGGTTTTAGGTTTCTCTGCCCAAGCCACACCTGAACAAAGCAGCCCTGCCAAAATAACCCCAACCCACTTCAATCCACGCATAAAGATATATCCTCAAAAATTTTGGTTATGAAATGTCCGCATGGTAACACAAGACCACGTCTTGGAGAAATGCTGGCAATATGCAGAAAAAGGCTCTACACCCCCTCTTAAACGGGTGATTTTTGCACGTCATCGCGAACGACCGAAGGGAGTGGTGGCCATCCAGAATTGTTTTACTCCTCTGGATTACTTCACTCCGTTCGCAATTGTAAAGGTCATGTAATTCGTTGGTAAGAATCCGTAAAATTCTAATGCACTCTACTCCTCCCCTCTCATGAAGGGAGGTTGGTAGGGGTTTGTAATTGCGCGAGAATTTTTATCAACAAATTACGTAAACTTTACAGCAATGTCGACTTATTCAGCGGTAATCACCTTTGCCATACAAAAAAGTTATTGCGCACTGGCACCAAGCCGAGTGGTGTGTTACTTTTGGACTATGGAAACATTGAACAAGAAAAAATATGACTTTTTATTGCATTTGCTGGAGACAGGCGATGCTCTGGTTTGTTTGGATGCCCGATTGCCTGAGGTGAATGTTCCCGAAAACCAGAAAGACAACTCATCGTTAAACCTGATTTTCAATTTGAATTTCAGAAGACCCTTCACAGTAAATGAAGATGCTATTTCTGCTACTCTGGCGTTCAACGGCAAGCCGCATGAATGCCTGCTTCCCTTTGAATCCGTTTGGGCTATTTATGATCCGGATATGAAAAACGGGCAAGTGTGGGAAGAAAGCGTTCCGACAGATATGAATCTGGCAGATCATATGATAGGGGGGAAACCGGATAAGCTGGAACCCAAGCTGAAATCCGTAAAAACAAGCGTTAAACCGACCCCGCAAACAGGGGAAAAACCGAAACGAGACCGCAGTCATTTACGCGTGATCAAATAGTTAGCATTTTCTTTACAAAGGATTAGGGATAGACTAAAATCTGCCTCTTATCTTGTGAATACAGAAAAATGGTGGGCGTAGCTCAGCTGGTAGAGCTCTCGGTTGTGGTCCGAGTGGTCGCGGGTTCAAGCCCCGTCGCTCACCCCATTTTCTTTATAGAGTGAACAGTTTTAACTCCCTCTTTCCCAAAGAGAGTTGGGGTGATTTACACTCCGTCCAGCAGACCCCTCTGCGCGTTATATCCCGCAATCTTATACTTCGTGCCCCGCCAGCTCTACTCTTATTTAAAAGGGTTGACCCTTTTTTGTGGATTGTATCGTGGAGGGCCGTGGTTTGCTAAGGTAAAGGTTCTATAGTGCACGAAAGAAAAGAAATGTCATGTCATCGTGGGGAGGCACGTTTTCTGTAAACCGCAGTGTTCACTGTTGCAGACGAGAAATGAGTTCCTCTGGAGAGATCTGAGCTTCTTGTTCTAAAATATATGAAATTCCGCTGAAATTGAATTGTTGTTTATTCTTGTTTTGGGCCTCAGTCGCTCCATCACTATAAAGCAGCCCTATATCTCCTGGATTTAAAATAACTTGTTCTGTTTGATATTTTGGGTCGGGCAAGATACCCTGAGAAATTCCCCCGTTAAGACCATGTTGAGAAATTACTCCTTCATGATTCCGAATCACGAGGGGGAAGTGACCGGCATTAGTAATCGACATTGTTCTATTGTCGATATCGAGGGTTATGTATGTGGCTGTGGCGAACATTCCGTGGCGGGATCTTTTGCAAAGAGTGTTATTTATTATCTGCATCACTCGATCTGGCTCAGATTCTTTCTGTGAAATGTGTCTGAAATCGCTCAAGAGTTGCGCCATGTGAAGAGCTGCGATACCCCCTTGCCGGAAAAATCTCCCAATGCCAACCCAAGGTGACCGTTTTGCAGTGGAATGAGGTCGTAAAAATTTCCTCCAACAAACTTTGCAGGAACGGTCACCGCTCCAAATTCGTAATTCAAATATTTAGGGTGCTCCTGCGGTAAAAATCCTTGCTGTACCTGGGCCGCAAAGTTGAGTTCGCTTTCCATCCGTTCTTTGTCTGCCGTTAAATGGATCACCTCCTCAATATATTTTTTCATATTGTCACGCATATGAATATAAGAATCCACTAGCCTTCCTATTTCGTCACTCGTCTTGATTGCTGGAATAGGGACATCTAGGTTGCCAACCGCAATTTCATCCGTCACATTGGATAAAACCCGAATGGGTTTGGTGATCGATCTGGAAATCCAAATGACACAAATTAGCAAAAACACTAATCCAATTGTCGATATTAAAGTTACCCGGTTGGTAATCCCATGCATATCCGCAAACACATCATTTTCGGGGATAACAACGGACATGGACCATCCATTTGTGGTTATGGGATGGAAAAATACCCATGATTTTTGACCGGGAATTAGAGATGTGTTGGTTAAGGCATCAATATTACCGTTGACCATCTGGATTCCAATATTTTTCAGGGAAGAGTCATCTAGCTTCTTCGCAAGGGTGAAAATGGTTTCGTTCATTATGAAGTTTACCTGCGGATGGAAAATGAAAGTCCCGTTCTTGAATATCAAAAACGCAAATCCGGTTGGCGTGATTTTCAAAGAGGCTAAGATTTCGGTAAGCCCTGACAAGGAAATGTCCGCAGTGACAACACCAAGAAATTCCTTCTTGCCCTTTGTCTCCTTATAAAAGGGCGCTGAATATGTGGACATAATGATATCCCCTGCATCTTTATCAAAAAAGGGCTCCGTCCATTGGGGAGATTTTTTTTCTTTGGGGATTCGATACCAGTCCCACGAAAAATATTTATAATTTTCTCCACCGATATAGGTGAAGTTTATTCCCCCATCTTTCTTAAAATAATAGGGGGCGAAATACTCGTAACTGTTTTCAAATCTAAAAGGTTCAAAAGCAATGTTGAAATTTGTGAAAAGCATGTTTCAAATGCGAGACAAACAACTAAAGGTAAGATGAAAGGCTTCCACAATTTTTGGTTCCGCAACCTTTTGTAGTTGTTCCCATACCTATAGAGAGAATATTCTCACGTTCCAGCAATATGCCTCTGCCCCCATCTTTATTGTCCCCCGACATTACTTATAAAAAAACGGACCGAACCGTCCTTCCCCATTCCAGCCACCAAAGCTTCTTAATTTTTTAAAAATACGGTATTCTAAAGAAACCACTAAAATGGTTTAACGACGGAGAATTGCAATTGAGCCAGTCAAAATCAGAAGATAATTGGTTGCAAGAAGCATGGGGTGAATCTACCTCTGAACCATTTCAACTGACTCGAGAGGAAGCCCGGGAAATAAAGATATTAAGACGGAAAGGTTATAAAGATTTCGCAGACGCACATTGTGAATATCTTCAACTGAAAAGAAAAGAAGGTTCCTTGGAATATACTCTGAAAGAATTTTGCGAAAAAAAGGGTATTAAATATCGGCCTCAAAAATAGTGAACCTCCTTATCAGTTAAACTATTGGAAGGTATTCCTCCTGAAAATACTGTACACACTTGCAAACCTTTTCCTCTTTTGTATCATCAAAGGGACATATTCATAACCATGGGGATTGGAATAATGAAAGCGTATCAAGTCCATGAATATGGAAAAACCGCAAAATTTATTGCAGGCGAAGTTAAAAAGCCAGAAGCAAAACCCGGGCATGTAGTCCTTGAAGTAAAAGCCACTAGCCTTAACCCGGTTGATCATAAAATTCTTAAAAAGAACTTGGGAATTAATCCTACACTACCGGCAACTCTTCATATGGATGTGGCTGGGGTCATAACAGAAGTGGGCGAAGGAGTAACCGCTTTAAAAATTAATGACGAAGTGTATGGATGTGCCGGAGGTCTCAAAGGGGAAGCCGGAAATATTGAAGGCGCATTGGCTGATTTCATGTTAGTCGATAGCACTTTAATAGCCTTAAAACCCAAGTCATTGAGCTTTTCTGAATCTGCGGCATTACCCCTTGTTGCGATAACAGCGTGGGAGGGGCTATTCGACCGTGCGCATATAAAAAAGGGAGATCATCTTCTTGTTCATGGTGGAACGGGAGGAGTGGGTCATATAGCTATACAACTTGCCAAACAACATGGTGCACGGGTTACAACCACGGTTTCCTCTGAAGATAAAGCCAAAATCGCCCGAGGCCTTGGAGCAGATGATGTTGTTTTCTATCGTGATGAAACGGTTAGAGAGTACACCCAACGCCTCACTGAGGGTAAAGGTTTTGATGTTGTGTTCGATACCATTGGTGCAGACAATCTCGATAAATCTTTAGAATCTGCCAGAGTCAGCGGTCAAGTGATCAGTATTGTTGGACAAGGCCAACACGACCTGATACCTATGCATATGAAAGGATTGAGTTTACATTTAGTATTTATGCTTCTACCCATGCTAACAGGACAAAACCGAGTCCATCATAGTTTTATATTGGGAAAAATCGCAAGTTGGATAGATAAGGGATTAGTTAAACCGCTTATTCATGAAGAGAAGTTTAGCTTTGATCAGGCAAATGAAGCACACGCTCTGTATGCAAGCAATAAACATATTGGAAAAATTGTTTTAGAAAGTACTTTATGAACCCATTTACAAAAATTACTATTAACAACTATCTCAAAAAAATATTTCTGACTTGGGAACATTTGCAAGAGGATTCAGGGGAAACGAACAGCTTCTGCTGGAGTCAATACCGCCTAAAGAATCTTTATCCGTTGAACAATTAAAAGTTAGGTCTACTAAAAAACTTTTCCCAACCCCGCCTATCAACCATCAAATAGGTTCTCCTGCACAATCTAATAGTGTTCACATCGACACTACGCGCTCCCCTTCCTATATCTCAAAAAAACGAGTTGCTTTTAGTAACTTTTCTGGGAACCATAAAACATACTAGACATAAAAATTACCCAATTTCGATCTTAACAAAGAAACACTTACCGGCTTCTAAACTACCTGGTAATTAGTCGTCCCTGAAAAACCCTATTTCCAGAGAAAAATGGTAAAGAAGGTCCGTGTTTTTATTCAGCAATCGGTCGAAAATGGTTTTTGAACAACCACGAAAAAAGA
>DUZG01000026.1 GCA_013349585.1 Nitrospinota bacterium
AGCTGTGTGTAACCAATCATGCGTGCTCCTCTTACTTTTATCGGTCAGATAAACCGCAAGGTTATCGCAGTTTACTCTGCTAACGACTATCAGAGTTGCACTTGTAAGTTGAATTTGGGTAATTTTTCTGCAAGGTCATGGGAATTTTAAGCGTTTCAGTGATAAATCCATCAAGGGCATTATAATAATCGCGGCCACCCATTATATAGGTGTCATTATGCCCCGCACCTTGGATGATGTGAAAACTTTTAGGGTCAGAGGCCGCTTCATAAAGCTTTCTTCGAAGATCAAAGGGAACCACCTCATCCCGGTCGCCGTGAAGAAATAATTTGGGGAGCTTGAGTTCTGGCACTTTGTTAATAGCATCGAGCTTGGAGCGGATGGCCGACCCAAGCGGAATCAATGGCATAATTTTTTTCGACATATCTGCTGCCGAGATGAAAACCGATTCGAGGATCAATCCACGCGCCGAATTATTAAGAGCCGTCTCCACTGCGCAAATACCCCCCAGTGAACGACCGAACAGAAACAGGAAATCGACCGACACACCTTCCAATTCAAGAACCTTATTTTAAGCCGCCAGCGAATCCTTATATATCCCCTTTTCATCCGGCTCACCTTCGCTTTTACCGTAGCCACGATAATCGAAAATGAAAATATTGAGGTTCAAGGGAAGCAATCGCTGAATATTGTCGAGACGGTGACTCAAGTTTCCGGCATTGCCATGAAACCATAACAGAGTCGCTCTGGCGTCAGGAGTTGGAACAAACCAGCCATGCAGATTTATTCCATCGTCAGACTGAAATAAAATGTCTTGAGTTTTTAGTCCTAATGAACCCGGGTCCCAATGACCTTCAGGAAATTTGGCAGGATGAAAAATGATCTTCTTTTCACAACCGACTAGCAACACCGTATAAAGGAGAACCAGAACCGCCATCACCCCTATGGATTGAAAAATCGTCATAAGAGCTTTCATGTTTAGAAAAAATTATAAGGAATTTTTTTCACTCTTACTTTTAATCCTTCGACCGATTCAACAATAACATGCTCACCTTCCATTATCTCCCCTTCGCATTCCGCTCCCCACAATTCGCCATGCACGAGAACGCTCCCGTTTGGGCTCAAAGTTTCTTTTACAATTCCAATCTCGCCAAGCATCCCATCTGCTCCGCCCTGTTTTTTTAAGTTTCGGGTCCGGGTCGCAAAAACAATGATGCCAATAGAAAAAGTAATTGCCAGACCCAAAGTAGGATAAAGAATGGATTGAGAAATCTGCATCGCCGGGTCTTCACTGTCTATCAACATCGTTGACCCTAGAAACAGCGACACCACCCCGGCGAGCGACAAGAGCCCATAACTCATCACTCCAATCTCCGCTATAAAAAACAGAGATCCGAGCAAAACCAATAACAGACCCGCATAATCAATGGGAAGAGTTTGCATGGCATAAAGAGAGAGCACCATACTGACGGCACCAACCACCCCCGGAAAGATCAGCCCGGGATTGGACATTTCAAAATAAAGACCCACCATTCCTATCATCATAAGAACGTAAGCCACATTTGGATTAGAAATAATATCCAGCATTTTTAGTCGTGGACCCATTTCGTGATACACGATTTCGAGACCACCGGTTTTCAATATCATCTGCCCTGATGCGGTTTGAATCCCTCTGCCGTCTATCGCAAGCACGAGGGCATCCACATTTCCCGCAATGAGATCGATCACATTCAGCCGCTTCGCTTCTTCAGCAGAAATCGAAACGCTTTTCACTACGGCAAGCTCTGCCCATTGGCTGTTTCGGTTTCTAAGTTCCGCGAGAGAACGTATATAGGCCGCAGCATCATTGACCACTTTCTTTTTCAGGGTCGTATCTTGTTCATTATTACCGCCCATCATATTTACCGGATGCGCCGCTCCAATATTTGTATCCGGAGCCATCGCAGCGATATGCGAGGCAATTGTAATGAAAGTTCCCGCCGAAGCGGCTCGAGATCCACGGGGTGAAACGTAAGAAGCCACCGGCACATGCGAGCTTTGAATTTTTTCAATAATCTGCCGCATCGAAGTATCCAGTCCACCCGGCGTATCTATGTTAAGAACGATCAATGCCTGTTGTTCCTCATTCGCCTGATGGATTTCTTGCGAGACGAATTTCGCTACAGCAGGGTTTATGGAACCGAAAATTTTGACGACAACGATTTGATTGGCCGCAAAGGCGGGAGATGCAAGCCAGAAAAAGACTAAAAGGAAAAAAGAGTTTTTATTCAACATAATTAGAAAACCTCCTAAAGAAGTTTTGCTTCTCTACCATTGTTCCATATCAACCAGCGCAAATCAAAGAGGCTTTACTGAAAAATAAATGTTAAACTTAGAGTTACTAAATTCAAGGAAAGATGGATGAACTATAAAACAGTATTTATTGTCGACACGGTTCGCGGCGAACGCATACAAATGGCAAAATTTCTCAGCGAAGAAATTATTACCATCATGACGTTTGTTTCCATCCACGATTGTTTCAAGCATCCCGATCTCATCCGTTGCGATCTGATTGTGTTTGCTCCTCGAAAAGATAAAAACGAAATCAAACATCTGTTCAATATAAAGAAGAAATATCGCCAGATACCGCTCATTATTACTTTGAACAATGATTTTCTCGATATCAACCTGACAGAATTATCCGAAAATGGTTTTGCTTCTCCTTATAAAGCATCCAGTAATGAAAAAGTGAGAGAAATTATGCTCGGTCTTCTGGCTCCAGAGGGGTTGCCATCCCGCACCGAAGTTCCTCACCCCGTTCCTATTTCTGCTGAAGTTAAAGCGGCATTGTCACCGAGGCCAGAGTGAAACCAAAAATAACACGTTCAATTGCAATAGGCCCCATTTCAATAGGTGGACAAAATCCTCTGGCTCTCATTGCCGGACCTTGTGTGATCGAGTCTGAAAAGATTGCATTGGAGATCGCTGAAAAACTCAAACGTATTACAGCAGATTTAAACGTCCCGTTCATCTTTAAAGCTTCTTACGACAAAGCCAACCGTACCTCCATAAAATCGTTTCGTGGTCCGGGATTGAATGACGGATTAAAAATACTACAAAAAATTAAAACCGAACTCGACCTGCCAATTCTATCCGACGTTCACAAAGAAGAAGAGATTGACCCGGCAGCAGAAGTCCTCGATATCTTGCAAATTCCCGCGTATCTTTGTCGTCAAACCGACTTGCTGGTCAAGGCCGCGCAAACCGGTAAACCCATCAACGTTAAAAAAGGCCAATTTCTCGCACCTTGGGATATGAAAAATGTGGTGGTCAAAATTAAAGAAAGCGGCAACAGCAATATCCTACTCACTGAACGGGGAGCTACCTTCGGTTACAACAACCTTGTAGTCGATATGCGGTCTCTGGTGCTGATGCGCGAGCATGGTTATCCGGTGATATTCGATGCAACCCATAGCCTGCAACAACCCGGCGGACAGGGCACTACAAGCGGTGGCCAAAGTGAAATGGTCCCCGATCTTGCTCGCGGAGCTGTAGCCGTAGGTTGCGATGCCTTATTCATGGAAATCCATACCGATCCATGCAAAGCACTCTCCGATGGACCCAATATGTTGCAAATCGATCTGCTCCCAGAGCTACTCGAACAACTGGTAACACTCGATCAGATCGTAAAAGGTAAAACCACGTCTCACTCAAACTAAAACCATGAAACGCTTCGTTGCAATACTGACTATGGGAACCTTGGGTTCCTTCATTATCAGTCCCACGCAAGCTATCGCGAAGGGAATCTGGAAGCAGCTACCTGTAACGCCAACCACCCGAACGGAAAACTCAGCAGTCCTTCTAAACCGCAAAATATAAGTGCTAGGTGGATTCACCCCTAAAGGCACTTCCACTCGCATCGATGTTTGGGATCCGATATTAAACAACTGGGGAATATCTACTCCCTTTCCACAAGCCTAGCACCACACAACAGCGGCGGTGGTGAATGGAAAACTTTATGTCATGGGCGGATTCGAAAGTGGATTCTGGAAGTCGATCAATACCACTTATGAATACGATCCCGACTTGCATAGATGGTCTAACAAAACACCCCTGCCAACGGCAAGAGGGGCGCATGCAGCCGCCGTCATCAACGATAAAATTCATTTAGTGGGTGTAGCTCACCGAAAACTATTCAAGCTTGACAACACCTATGCCCACGAAGTGTATGACCCAACAACAGACTCCTGGGAAACTTTACCGCCATTACCCACACCCCGAGACCACCTCACCGTAACCGAAGCTAACGGCAAACTATTTGTCATTGGCGAACGCATCGATATGAATTATCACAACAACCTCAACTCCAATGAATCTTACGATCTGAAAACTAAAAAATGGACGCAAGACACTCCCTTGACCACGACCCGCAGTGGCATCACTTCCCAATTTTTAAACGGGTGGATTCATGCGTTCGGCGGCGAGCCAGGCGAAGGAACTTTCGTGGAGAACGAAGGCTATAATCCAGCAACGAACAAATCGAAAACTTTCAAACCCATGCCCAGCGAATTGCACGGGCTGGCCTCGGTTCTTCTAAAAGGCAAAATCCATATCCTCAATGGCGGCCCCCATCCCGGCGGCGGAAGCAATCCCCATCACGTTTTCTCTCCCTACTAGAACTAAAATAAGTGCGCTTTTCTTTTATACGATTTATATAAATGGCTTCGACTTTTTGGGATACAGCTTTGAGTCTTAGGGGGTATCACTAGCCTCTAAGACTCTAGCTAACTTTCGTGATCGTATCACCCAGCTTTATGAGCAAGGTTCGGATGAACTCCGTATTGGTCAGCACGTTCGCTGTTTCAAAGCTTGAGCTCTATGCCCAGCACATTAAGCAAGGAACCAATATGGCCGGCATTGCTTAACACCACGGGGCTACACCGGTACTCAGCACTACTGTTGGAAACAATATAACCTTCCTATCGATCTGCAACGGGTGTCTGTGTCGACCGTCCACTCGGGCCCTTTCGACGATGCGTTGCCTATATAATCTAAAATGACATCGCTCGCGTCCGTCCATTCATCACATTGATGACCAAACACTGGAAAGGTGGTTCCGTCTAGTTGGACCATTGTCCACACGGGCTTCCCCACCTACATTATCTACCCCATTCTCGTCTAAACGTATAGGATTTAACAGGCGCGCTCCGCTCTCCATATTTGTTAATTCCTCGTATGAAACCGCTATTGTTCGGCCTTCCGTGCCGATATAGGGGCTGGAGTCTTGGACGAAACGGTTCGCCGGTGCGTCTTGTGCGCCTAAACCCGACGAAATCCACGCTAAATACGTGCCCGAGGGCACCAGACTAGATTGATCCGCTAGCGCCTAACATTTGGCGTCGGCCCCAGCTACCCCACCTAAGTTTCCTGTGTACCCTTTACTCGTAACGAACATCGTTTTCGTGACACACGATTGTGAGTTGCAAAAACGGGATTCTGTTGTTGGGCCGAAAGCCGCTCCACCATTTTCTGGTTGAACCATAATCGAACGGGTTCGCGTTTGTGTTCCACCGCCACAAGTTTCAGAACAGGCTGACCAATCGACCCAATCAGACATCTGACAGTCCGCAGTAGTGCACACTTCACCTTCATCTATCTGAGTGTCACAATTATTATCTATACTGTCACAAACTTCTGTTACAGCAGGATTAATATTGGCGTCGTTGTTATTACAATCCCCTTGCGGACCGTTGAAGGGCTGAATGAAATAAGTGAGCTTTGCTTTTACCTGACTTATAGTGAAAAACTTGAGTATATTTGTTTCGCTTTATGGGTATTGATTAGTAGAGACCAACGGCTCGCTGGAGAGGGGGGGGGGAGGGGGGCTCCCTAAAGAGGGAGCCGGCGAGAAAAAACTTGTTAGCCATCGAGATTGGCACGCCACGGATTGGATCACTTGGAGGTGAACCCAATCCGTTGGAGGTGGCAGTGCCAGTTCGAATCTTCATTTCACATATAGCAATCCCCATGCCAAACCCAAAATCACGCTAAAAAATCACAGCAAAGCTATATAGAAAAAGGGTTTTCTAATTTTAAGTCGCGGAGGCTTGCGTCAGAATTTCCGGCAAAAAATGACCGGATTTCCAACTGCAACGTCAATTTTTCCCCGAACTTCTATAGACGTGAGTTTTGCATAACTCCTTAGCACGTCTTCGCGAGCCGCAAAGCCGCGCTGGCGATCCAGACCTAGTAAAAAATCTTAATTCAAAACACTCCATGAGCATCGGCAATGCATCATTTTGCAAATGCATGTCGTTGTAGAGCTTGGATTGCCTCGCTACGCTCGCAATGAAGACTTACGCAAAGGTCTCCCTACGACAAGCACAGGGTGACGGCTCATCATGACAAAATTGAGGTTTTTTCGAAACGTCATCCTTAGTTCATCGAATGATCTTGGGGTATTGGAAAGGTCTTATAACAGGTTGGAGACAAACTCGGTCATAGTGCGTGTGGCTAGTTCAGTTTGCGAACGCAATGATAGGGCACTGGAAATGGACCCGGGATGAGTTAGAACATACCACCCGGCTTTCAGTTTGGAAATTTCTCCATCGCTCCCCAAAAATGAAGAGCTGTCCAAAATTTCCTGTTCGACTGAATCGGAAATCGCACGCACTGATAAAAATGGCAGGTTTTTATCTGTTGCTACTTTAGCAATGGCAGAGGTTTCCATCTCCACCGCTTCAGCTGAAAAACGTTCACCAAATTCTTTTTTATCTTGTGGGCTATGAATGACCTTATCCGCCGTGACCAGCTTTCCTGAAATGACTTTATAATTTTCCGATACCGAAGCGTTTTGCGCCAAGTACAACCATTTTTGATCGGGCACAAACTCTGCCGAAGATTCCACATCAATAATCTGCTCAGCGACAATCAGATCGCTCACTTTAAGCTTAGGGACTAATCCGCCTGCGTAACCGATGCTGAGTAATCTATCAGGAGAGAATTGTTCGATGGTTTGCAATGTCGCGTCAGCGGCACGTTGTTTGCCGACTCCAGTACGGACGAGGACTATATTCTTCCCCTGCCATTTCCCCGGCCAGGCTTCGGATTTACCCAGACGAATTCGGTCAGAAATATTCATTTCCTGCTTGATACCGGCGATCTCTTCGGAAACGGCTGCCAATATGGCTGTGGTTTTATTCATAGCGGCAAGTATACAACCCAATTCTAGGTTATGGCAACGGAGTGTGCTAAAGTTCATCCCTCATCAAACTACACGCGCAACTAAAGAAACCATGGCAAAAACTAAATTAAACATACCTGTGAAACGGGGCGACCGACTAGAATTGAATGTAGAAACCCTGGCATCCAGCGGCGATGGACTCTGCCGCCACGAAGGCTATACCGTGTTCACCCCCGGCGGCCTTCCTGGTGATCGCGTCCGAGGAAAAATGATCAAAATCACACCGCGCTTCGGCGTGATGGATATATTCGAACGTACACAGCTTTCCAAAGACCGGGTCGACCCACCCTGCCCTGTATTTTTCAAATGTGGCGGCTGTAAACTTCAAGACCTCAACTACGAAAAACAACTCGAATTCAAAATTCAAGTCGTTCGAGATAGCTTGAGCCGTATCGGCGGACTTGAGCTTCCAGAAAAAATCGAAACCCTAGCTGCGGAAAAACAATACCAGTATCGCAACAAAGGCAGTTTCGCGGTACAAGGAAAAACCAGTGACCCACAAATCGGATTCTATTCCGAAGGCTCACATATAGTTGCCGACTCGCCCACTTGCGATATTCTTTCAGAGCCTATCAACAAAGCCAAAGAATGGCTGCGAGAAATTTTAAAGAAAAATCAAATTTCCGTCTACAACGAAGGAAATCATCGCGGACTGGTAAGAGGGCTGGTTATCCGGCATTCAGAGTCCACTGGCGAAATTCTTGTGGGGATGATGACCAATGAAGGCCGCTTCCCACGAAATTTTCTGGCTGAGCTCACCGAAGAGAAAAAATTAAAAGAACTTGGCATTGTCGGCATCATTCAAAACGTCAATCCGCGTGCCACCAATGTGATTTTAGGAAAAGAAAACAGATTGCTATGGGGAAAAGAAAGGCTTACGGACAAAATTGCCGACTTGAGTTTCCACCTTTCCCTCGGATCCTTTTTCCAAATCCATTCATCGCAGACTTTACGTCTCTACGGTCTGATCGAGAATTGGGTAGATGCCGCCGAAGACAAAACCATTATCGATGCTTATAGCGGTTCCGGCGGGATTGCACTTTGGCTTGCAGCAAAAGGCAAAAAAGTGATCGCCATCGAGCAATTCGAACCCGCTATGGAAGATGCCCGTCTGAGCGCAGAAACCAATGGCATAACTTCTTGCCAGTTTCTGACCGGTAGTGTAGAAGAGCACGCGCCGCAAGTCGTATCTAAAGAAAAAGTTCATACCTTCATCATTGATCCGCCGCGGAAAGGCTGTTCCGAATCGGTTATAAAAACATTGCTGCAATCGCAGCCGGAGCAAATCATCTATGTCTCCTGCAATCCATCCACCCTCGCCCGTGACTTGGAAAGGCTGGAAGGATACAAAGTTCACGATATGCGGGTGATCGACATGTTCCCACAAACCCAACACATAGAAACTGCCGTTTATCTCAAGCAAATAAAACCTGTCGAAAATTGATTTAAGCGCAGTGTAATCCGGTTTGCTTGTCTAACCCAGCAACATATGGTGAAATTTTCTCATCGATAAAGAGCGAAAGATCAAGTTGCTGTAGGAAACCGACTTGCTCATTTTTTTCGATGAGTCTACTATGAACATTTTGGTAGACCATTGTCGTAAAATCTCACTGAAATCAACGAAGAACATTTCCATACCTATTTGGCTTCTGAACCAAAAGCCCTTTTATCCATCATGTGTACCCTTTCCAAGCCACGTCCGCGGGAATCTGGATACGATGATGAAAGATATGCGCAAGTTGAGCATTTTTACCCACGACATCCGAATTTTTTTGAGCACTCTGGATCTTGCTGAACTGACCATTGAAGATTCCGTCGAGTTGCATGAAGGAACCGAACCTGGACAAAAAAACTTGAAGGCCTTGAATGACAGCCCCTGGTTGGGACCGTTCGTGCCAACCTCATGGACCTTCTGGATTCCAGTTTGAATCACATCAAAAAAATTAAAACCGAATATGTAAAATCAAGAAAAGCGATTTTTTCCGTCATCAAAGAAACGGTAGAAGGCCTTTCTACCCACGAGTAATTGAAAGGCAAAGACGTAAAGATAAATCCTTCGAGAGATTCTCTCAAGGCTGTATGTTATCCCCTCGATATTCAGCGTGTTTTGCAAAACCTGCTCATCAACGCTGGCTACCTCACTGCAACAGATGGAATGGTAGAAGTTGGAGTCAGTCGAAACAACGGATTCCTGCAAGTCAGTGTTACTGACAAAGGCGCGGGCATCCCTGAAGAGATTCAAAATTACCTTTTCAAAGATACGCTGACGACAAAAAAAGATGGCAACGGTCTGGGACTTCTATCCTGCAAAGGCATCATCGAAGAAAACCATCAAGGAAAACTCTGGTTTGAGACCAAACCCGGAAAAGGCACCACCCTCCACTTCACTCTCTCCACCCAGTAGCTGGGCAGGGTAAGCCCCGCAGCCTAAAGGTCTATTCCCTTTTGGCGATACAAATACCTTCAAGCTTCTGGATAATGTAACAGCCCACTGACGTGGAGATTAACTGGTAATAACTTTTCCAGAGAACAAAGAGCACTAGCAGCTTAACGAATCCTAGTTCACGTTCCTTGTACCAGCAAAAAAGGGCAACCCCCTCGGTCCCCCTTATCAGGGGGAAGATTTAGAATCCGCTTCTAGAAACCCTGTTGCAACTACTCGCTTAAAAATGTTCAGATCCATTGGTCGTGGAGCCTGCTGCCCCCTAGAAGCGGGCGTGTTTGGGAGTGCGAGGGAAAGGGATGACATCACGGATATTTTCCATGCCCGTGACGAACTGAACTAAACGTTCGAATCCTAACCCGAACCCGGAATGCGGGGCTGACCCGAATCTTCTAATGTCTAGGTACCACCAGTATTCTTCGGGATTCAAACCACTGTCTTTCAGGCGCTTTAATAATATATCGTAGTTCTCTTCGCGCTGACTGCCGCCGATGATCTCACCGAGTTTAGGGAGCAGGACATCCATCGCCCTAACTGTTTCGCCATCTTCGTTCAGTTTCATATAAAACGATTTAATCTTTTCCGGATAATTGTAAACGATGATCGGTTTCTTGAACACCTTTTCGCTAAGATAACGTTCATGCTCTGCCTGTAGGGCGCTTCCCCATTCAACAGAGTAAGTGAATGTCTCAGTCGATTTTTTCAGGCGATCGATTGCATCGGCATAAGTTAATCTCTCGAACTGGTTATCCACAATATGCTGCAGAGTCTCGAGAGTAGTTTTATCAATACGCTGATTAAAAAACTCCATATCCTCCGTACAATTTTCAAGAACGTCCGCAAAAAGGTATCGGATAAACTCTTCGGCAAGATTCATATCGTCATCCAAATCATAGAATGCCATTTCCGGCTCCACCATCCAAAATTCGGAAAGGTGACGGCTGGTGTTGGAATTCTCTGCACGAAAGGTCGGGCCGAAGGTATAAATATCTGAAAGGGCCTGGGCATAAATTTCCCCTTCCAGTTGCCCACTTACCGTGAGAGAAGTTTTTTCACCGAAGAAATCCTGCGCGTAATCAATCTTCCCTTCCACTTTTGGAGGATTGGCAAGGTCGAGAGTGGTAACCTGAAACATCTCCCCGGCACCTTCACAATCGCTGGTAGTGACAATAGGCGTATTTAGATAAACAAACCCACGGTCATTGAAGAACTGATGAATAGCATAGGCTAGTCGGCTTCTAACTCGCGTGACAGCACCAAACGTATTCGTGCGTGGACGAAGGTGCGCGATTTCGCGTAAATATTCAAACGAATGGCGTTTTTTCTGCAAAGGATAGGTCTCCGCATCCGCCGTACCATAAACCTCTACAGCTGTGGCCTGGATCTCCATCTTTTGTCCCTTGCCTTCCGAGGCCACGAGCTTGCCAGTAATAGCCACACAACTTCCTGTTGTGATCTGTTTATCCAATTCCTGGAACTCATTCAGGGAATGGTCAACAATGGACTGAATATTTCCCAGACAAGAACCGTCATTGATTTCAAGAAAAGAGAAGCCTCCTTTAGAATCTCGACGGGTGCGCACCCAACCTTTTACCAAAACACTTTCCTGTTCTTCTTTACAATTAAGTAATTCTTTAATTTTTGTTCGTTTCATTGATCTCTTTCTTTAGGTATATAGCCCAAAAACAAACCCACTTCGCATTGACAATAAAGGGGTTTTCAGATATTTTAGTTTATAACAGTGCCTCCTGAAGGCAGATAGATATTCTTTCTCCCGAAATGGAGAAAAACCCACACTCCAAAATTTTACTCCGTGTTTATTCTAGGAAACTTGTTACAAGCAATAGCGACTATTTTGAATGTCATCCTACAGCTTTATATGTGGGTCATCATCATTCGTGCATTATTATCCTGGGTCAACCCAGATCCACATAATCCTATAGTGCAGTTCTTATACAGTATAACAGAACCTGTTCTACATCGAATCCGGCAACTAGTACCCATGTCGGGAATTGGAATAGACTTTTCACCCATAATTGTCCTGTTAGCCATCATGTTTTTGCAAGGGTTTCTTGTGGAATCCCTCGCCACACTTGGGGCAAGACTACAGTAATCAGCTATGCGCTTGAGTTATCTCGACATTCTGGAACAATGTTTTCACGATAAGTTCCGCGGTTATAACAAACAAGAGGTAGATACTTTTCTCCATCTTGTCGCTGATGATTTCAAATCCATGACCACAGAAATCAAAGACAACGACAAACTGATTGAAGAGAAAGACAGTGAAATAAAAGAATTACAAGCCGACCTAGAATCCCGACCTTTAGAAAGTGACTCCACCATCCCCCCGGAGATAGAAGAAGAACTTGCCGATTTAAGAAAGCAAGTTGAAGAAAAGGATCTACTGATAAAAGAAATTCAGGATGCCCAATCTCCTCCTAAAAATGGGGATAACCCTTTCTCTCAACTCACACCTGAAATACTCAAGGAAAAAGCAAAAAAGATAATCAACGCCGCGAAAGACCAGGCTGAGAAATATAAACAGGATGCAACGCACGAAATGGAATTATTGATGCAGGATGTGGAAAAGTTAAAAGAACAAAAAAAGACCTTGATGACCAATATTAAATCAACTGCCATCGAGCATCTTAAGAAATTTAAATCCGGGGCACCGAACGGCGGCTCTGGAAATGCGGATTAAACCCTGCGATAATGGAATCCGTATCTCTGCAATAATACAACCCCGGTCATCGAAAAATGAAGCGAAAGGGGTATATAACGATGCTTTAAAAATACGTTTAACCTCCCCCCCCGTCGATGGTGAAGCCAACAAAGCCTGCATGCGTTTTTTTGCCAAGTGGCTCGGTATCAGCCCTTCAAAAGTCAGTATTATTCAGGGGCTCAGCAGTAAAAACAAAATAATTGAAGTGACAGACCTCACGGAAAAACAGTTCCACGAAATATTAAAAACCAAAAACCTCTTAAAATAAACCACCCTTATGATCAAAACCATTGAGTACTTAGACGGAGTCGTACGCATGATCGACCAAACACGACTGCCCACAGAAAAAGAATTCGTCGACTGCCGCACCATCGAAGAAGTAGGTCATGCCATAAAAACCATGGTCATCCGCGGTGCACCAGCCATTGGTGTTGCAGCCGCTATGGGAGTCAGTTTGGGAGCAGACTCAATAGAATCCTCTACCTTTGAAGGCTTCTATCAAGAGCTTAAAGAAAAATGCGATCGCCTTGGGCAGTCGCGCCCCACAGCAGTTAACCTTGCCTGGGCCATTAAGCGCATGAAAGATGTCGTGCAGAGCAACAAATCTCTTTCAGTGGTCGAATTAAAGTCTCGATTAAAAGAAGAGGCTCTCACTATTTTAACCGAAGATATAGCCACCAACAAAGCGATGGGACAACACGGTCAAACCCTTGTTGAAGATGGGAACGTAATCCTAACCCACTGCAATGCAGGTGCCCTTGCAACAGCAGGGTTTGGCACCGCCTTGGGCGTTGTTCGCGCCGCAGTGAATGCCGGGAAGAACATTCGCGTATTTGCAAATGAAACACGACCTTTTTTACAAGGTGCTCGCTTGACCACATGGGAATTAAAAGAAGACGGCATTCCTGTAAAACTAATCACCGACAATATGTGCGGCTTTTTTATGAACAAACAAGAAATCGACATAGTCGTTGTTGGTGCAGACCGTATTGCAGCAAACGGAGACGTCGCTAATAAAATCGGAACTTATATGGTTGCGGTACTCGCCAAAGAAAATAATATTCCTTTCTATGTCGCCGCTCCTGTTTCTACACTCGACCTTTCGCTTGCATCAGGCAAAGAGATTCCTATTGAAGAACGTTCTTCTGAAGAAGTGATGACCATTAATAACAAGCGCATCGCGCCTGAGGGGGTTGAAGCGGCGCACCCGGCTTTCGACATCACCCCCAATCATTTAGTCACAGCCATCATCACAGAAAACGGCATCGCACGCGCTCCCTTCACCGAATCTTTGCAAGCTCTCGCCAACCAAAAATGAAAGCGCTGATTCTTGCAGCAGGGTTCGGCACCCGCCTTAAACCCCTTACAAACGAACTCCCCAAACCTTTGTTCCCGGTTCTCAACCGCCCTATTCTGGAACACACTCTGCATTTCTTAAGCTCGCAAGGCATCAAAGAAATAGCTATCAACCTTCATCATCGGTCGGAAAAAATCAGCGACTATTTTGGTGATGGAAAAGATTTCGGAGTGAACCTGCATTACTCAAAAGAAGAAAAGATTCTGGGAACGGCGGGAGGGATCAAAAAACTACAATCTTTTTTTCAAGATGAAACGTTCCTGGTCATCAACAGCGATGTCTTTGCCGATATCAATTTGAATGATGTCCTGAAATTTCACAAAGAGAAAAAATCGAAACTAACCCTTGTAGTTCGGCAAGATTCCAATATAGCAAAGTATAAATCCATTCAACGAGCGGAAGAAGGACGCATCGTTCATTTTCTTGGGAAGGGTATAAAAAATTCAGAGCCTGTCACTCAGGTTATGTTCACCGGCATACAAATAATCGAATCCGACATTTTTTCCCGCATTCCAGAAGATAAATTCTGCGGCACTACTGAACATGTTTTTCCAGAAATGATTCAGGATGAACTGCCGGTTTATGGGTTTCTTCACGATGGCTATTGGATAGACATGGGAACCCGTGAAACCTATATCCAGGCACAAGCGGACGCGCTCGATGGAAAGTTATCCTTAAAAACTTCTTCCTCAAGAAATCCCGAAGTCCCACTTGTGATACCCCCGGTTCATATCGGAAAAAACTGCGAAATATCACAAGACGCACAGGTAGGGCCATATGCGGTATTGGGAGAAGGTTGCCGGGTACGGTCAGGTGCCGTCGTGGAAAATTCCATACTCTGGGCGGGAGCCACCGTAGGAAATAATTCCTCCGTAAAAAACAGCATCGTCGGTGAAGGAGTGGCTATTGATTCTGGAAATAATGTGAAGGACAGTTCGATGTCATCCAACTAAATAACTTCCCCCCTTTAAACAAGGAGGGAAGTTATTTAGTTGTGCAGTATTACAGAAGTTTGTGATTGCTCAAAGTCATCGTAGAAACTGAAATCGCTCCTTCTTCGCAATTGATGATGCGGCGAGTTTCCGGAAGATCGGCTTCACCCACCCGCATGTATTCATCGGTATAGCTTTCCACATCCTTCAATCCTTTTGTTTCTGGATTAAAATAGAACACGGAGTATTTTCTTGTCAAAAATTTATCGTCCTGAGTTTTTTTGCTTTCTTCAATATTGATCGAGAAAGAAAAACGGGGTGTCTGTCGGTTGATCTGTTGAATGCGTCCGTCCTTAATGCGATAGAAAGAGCTCATACCGTCGCCGCCCATAACCAGTTTACGACCCAATGGATGTGTACCGTCATCGCCAAAAACCAGTTTGTATTTCCCATCAGACTCTTCAAAAGAACGGGGTCCTCGATGCATGGCAATGGATGACAGGTTTTCCTTCAGAAAGCCTTTTGCCTTTTCTTCTTCGATGCTAATTTCAATATCTTTGGGACCTTTAACAGTAACGGTACCCTTTTGTTCGTCACCGTTGATATTGGCGACTACATCTGCAGTGAATCCCCCAAAATCAGCCGGCCAGCGGGCAGTGTTGTTAAAAACTTCCTGCATTGCCTTGCGAGCTTCAGTATCATCTTCGAGAACGGTTTCTACATCTTTATCTTTGGTATAAGTTGCCATCTAAAATCTCCTTAAAACAATAAGAGCCTGCCCAAAATTTCGGCAGGCTTTTTAATTACAGAAAAATGTTACGCGAATAAAATGATTATACCTTATTTCACTGCCACACTGATATCAAGAACGCCGGCTTTTTGTAAAAGACCCATTACCTGGATGACCTCACCATAAGGTAGAATTTTATCAGCACGAATAACTGCTGTTTGTTTTTTACTTTTCATATCCAGTTTTATTAGAGCCTGCTCTAGCCCCAAAATGGTGATGCTCTTGCCGGCAAGAGTTATTCTTTTGTCTTTAGACATTTGTATTTCAAGAGTTTTCGGGGTTTCGTCAACAATCGAAGATTTGGAGGTTGGCAGGTTAATATCCATATTTCGGCTGAAATCTACAAACACAGTAGACACCATAAAAAAGATGATGAGCAGGAACACCACATCGATCAGGGGTGTCATGTCCATCGCAAAACTGTCTTCATCTTCTCTTCTAAATCGCAAGTTAATTAGCCGTATTTTTTTGGGTTACTAATCGGAGGCTGTTTTCTTTGACTTACCCGAGCCTTTTTCTTTCACTACGCCATCGTAAGAAAGTTCTTCCACCAATTGAATAGCGACTTCTTCCATCTCAAAAACATATCGATCAATCTTTCCGCGGAAGTAATGATACAAGACCAGTGCCGGAATGCCGACCAACATCCCCGCCGCCGTAGTGATGAGTGCTTCGGAGATACCACTGGCAACAAGCCCTGGGTTTCCTGTCCCACTAAGTGATATCACGTTAAAAGCCTTGATCATTCCAATAACCGTTCCCAGCAATCCCATCATGGGGGTGATATTAGCAACCGCACCCAGCACTCGCAGATTGGAATTCATCAACGACGCTTCATGTTGTCCGGCAGATTCAATAGCGCGTTCAATTTCATCCAGCTTGCCACCAAACCTCAGCAAACCCATTTTCAATATGCGCGAAAGCGAGTTATCGTAAGAATTGCAAAGACGTAAAGTTTTCTGAATATTTTGCCAATCCCATTGACTGCGGACATCTCTAAGAAAGTCCGAGTTGATAATATTCTTCCGTCTCAGGTTATAGCCCCTCTCGATGGCAATACCCAACATGAGCACCGAGCTGAAAAGGATGGGATACATCATCGCTCCACCCTTATCGAACAGGGCTAATAGTTGCCATTGCCCCACAGAAGAAGATTCTGATGCAAGAGCCAGCGCTGGCATTATGAAAAAAATCACGCCTAGGTAAAACAATATGGTTTTTATTGAACGATACATTTATTTTTTATTATTTTAGAAAACAGATTGCATGAATATTATCGGGGTTGTTATCGTTTTCTCCTAACATCATAGCAAACGACTCGGGGGGAGCCATATGCTCACGAAAGCCACCACTTGACTTTTATAGCACGAAAACCTCGAATGGCAAAAAAACAAGCCCCATTGAGAGAGACCACAGCGTATGTATTAAGTGCTTTAAACATAGGGCTTTTTGCGATATATTTGATTATTAGCATAACTTCCCCAATACACGATACTGCCAATGCACCTCTCTAACAAATCTCTACTGATATTTATTGTATTCTTGTTCTTCAGTTTAAATTGCTCGACAACTAAAGAACAAAAAACCACCTCTCCAGCCAAACTATTGAGGGAAGCAAAACGCTTTATTAAAGAAAAAGATCCTGATAAAGCTAAAAATAGTATCGAGCTGATTATGGAAGATTTTCCGGATAGCAAGCAACGCATCACCGGATTGATGATGCTTGCAGATATTCATTACAATGAAGACAAGTTTGAAGAGTCCAAATTCCATTACCAGAAATTTACCGAACTTTATCCCGCACATAAACATGTGGACCGTGCTCATTTTTACAGAGCCATGTCCAATTTTAAATTGACGGATTTAGCGTCGAGAGATTTAACTCCCGTGAATTCTGCGCTGGGAGGATTCAGAAACTTTCTCACCGATTTTCCTGACAGTAAATATAAAAAGAATGCAGAAAAAAGAATCAACCAATGCCTGGATATTCTGGCCCAGAACATTTTTGAAATCGGCAAGTTTTATTTTCGTACCGGATCGTATCAGTCTGCGATCATCCGCTTAAAAAATTTAATGGCCGAATACCCCACCCATTCGCACGTTGTGGAAGCAGAATTTCTATTAGCAGAGTCCTATTTTCACGAGCAGAACTACAACGAAGCACGTACTCGGTATAAAAAAGTTTTACAGAACTACCCAAGAACGGAATTTGCAGAACAAGCCCGGTTGAAATTGAGGAAAATCAGAAAGCTATAATTGCCATGGCCAAGAATCCACAAAAAAAATCCAGCACCGCAAACAACAATTCGCATGACCCTCTTAACCTATATATGAGGGAAATAGGAAAAACAAAACTCCTCACCAAAGAAGAAGAAATAAAACTTGCTGAAGCCATCAAGCAGGGAGACCCGAAAGCTGTTCAGGAAATGGTTCGTAGAAATCTCAAATATGTTGTCACCGTTGCCAATAAATATCGAGGCTTTGGCATGTTACTGCAAGACCTGATCGAAGAAGGCAATATTGGTTTAATACAAGCCGCTAAACGGTTCGATGTCTCCAGGAACGTAAAGTTCATCACCTACGCCGTGTGGTGGATCAAACAGGCCATCATGCATTCCCTCGCAGAACAGTCGGGCACCGTCAAACTCCCGGTTAAGCAAGCGGGAAAAGTTACCCGATTCAATAAAAAAAGCCAGCAAATGTTTCAGGATATGGAGCGTGAGCCTACACAGTCTGAGGTTGCGAACAGTCTCGGCTATGAAGATGATGAAATCAATTCCATCATGCGCGCCTACAGAACGCACCTTTCTCTTGACACACCGCTAAAAAATGATGAACACACCCCTTATCTTGACCTCTTGGAGAATAAAAACCTCATTCCCTACGATGACCAGATCATGCAGGAGTCGTTGAGCGAAAAAGTAGATCAAATGTTGGAAGACCTTTCCGAGCGAGAAGCTACGATTCTGAAAATGCGCTTCGGATTTTCCGGCGAAGTCAAAACATTGGAAGAGATTGGTCAGGAAATCGGTCTCTCGCGCGAGCGTGTGCGCCAAATTGAAAAACGCGCCAAAGAGCGACTGAAATCTATACTACAAAACGAAGACTGGGTTGATGAGGATGAATAAACCATTATGTTGATAGAAATATTTATACTCTGCCTGCTGGCTTACCTTTGCGGTTCGATCCCATTTGGTGTGCTTCTCGCCAAAACACAAAATATGGATATCCGAGAACACGGAAGTGGTAATATAGGCGCCACCAACGTTGCTCGCACTATGGGGAAAAAGGCCGGACTCATCACTCTGGCCGGAGATGTATTAAAAGGTTTGCTGGTTATTTTTATTGCAAGTCAATGGTTCGAAAAAACTATGATCATCGCTCTGGCAGGTCTAGCCGTTTTCCTTGGTCACCTCTATTCCATTTTCCTGAAATTCAAAGGCGGGAAAGGCATAGCAACCGGACTAGGCGTACTCAGCTTTGCCATGCCCTTGAGCACCCTTTTCTCCGCTGGGGTTTTCGCGATATCTCTGAAAGTCTCCGGTTATGTATCCTTGAGTTCGATTCTGGCGGCAATCTCCCTGCCTCTGCTGGGAATCTTCTTTAAAATGCCGCTTTCCTATATTTATTTGTCCACTATCGTGGCATTATTTACCCTGCAAAAGCATCGCGACAACATAGTTCGCCTGTCTCAGGGGACGGAAGCGAATTTTTTTAAAAATAGGATTTGACAATCTCCACAGAGGAAATATAATCAGGGGCTTGGGAACACCAAACATCGCTCAAAAATTGAAAGATCGCGGGAGTAACTCAGTGGTAGAGTGCAACCTTGCCAAGGTTGAAGTCGAGGGTTCGAACCCCTTCTCCCGCTCCATTTTTCCCCTATCATTTTATCTATATCGGGGCACCGTCGCCAAGTGGTAAGGCCGAGGTCTGCAAAATCTCTACCGGCGGTTCGAATCCGCCCGGTGCCTCCAATTTCTCCGCACTCCGCACAAAAATTTCTATGCTTGCCTTAGAATAGAAAGTATCTAAATCAAACAAACCGAGTCGTAGCTCTTGATTGAAGCCGAGTTTTTATACAATCCTGCTGATAAAGGAATGCACTGCCATTGCCCAACTTTACTTAAAAGTCAGTCAGGTAATCTGCTTGCCGTTTGGTATGTCTACACGCAAGATGAATACCGTCAGGCAACGCTTGCCATAGAGACAAAAAACCAGAAGATTCTATCTGGAAAACCACTAAAAACATCCCAATAACCTCTAAATACTCACTTGAAAACCCCGTCCTTTTCCAGGAACCGAACGGCCGCATCCACCTCATGTATGTGGCCTTGAAAAGAGGGTACGGGAATGATGCCGCTTTATACAGTATCTACTCTGAAGATGATGGATAAACCTGGACAAAGCCCAGTTTACTTTGGAAAGAGCTAGGGATGATGGTGCGGCACCCCCCTGAATTCCTCAATAATGGAACTTACCTGTTGCCCGCTTACGATGAATGCAAAAGAAGTTCCATAATATTATCCAGTGAACCGCCATATTCTAATTGGAAAATAAGTTACAGCTTTACAAAAAGTGATATTATTCAATCGGTTCTTATCAAAACCAGAGAAGAACGTCTAACAATGTTCTTTCGACCTCATTCAGACCCAAGATATATTTGGAAAAGCCATTCTACTAACCAGGGAGTTTTATGGACCACTCCTGACATGACCTCTTTGCCCAATACCTTATCCGGGTTTTCTACAATCTCAGCAAATAACAGTATCGCGATGATATACAATCATACGCATGAGCATAGACGTTACCCATTAAGCGTTTTTACAAGCCAAGACGGGGGGAACCACATGGGGAGAACACTGAAATATAGACAATGCCAAGTTTAACTCAAGAAAATTCCTATAAAAATGGAACAAATTTCAGACTATAAAGGTTTGCATACAAATAAAAGGCTTTTCATACTACGACTCTTTTTATAGCACCAGCCCTTTTATTTGTTCGATTATGAAGCAGAGTTCCTTTTTTATTTTTGAGTCTTTCTACTTTAACTATATATCGAATAAACGTTTACTGATTTCTCCCTGAAGTTGGCACGTAACTTGTAACCCCTTAAATAAGACCCAATTAGAAATGTCAACCGCCACCCACAACCCAAGGGAATCATGAACAAAATTGAAGTTATAAAATCCGAGAGAGATGGGCTGGAAATAAAGGAGGACATTGCCCGATTCGCAAAAGAAGGATGGGAGTCGATCAGTGAAGATGATATCCAGCGTCTCAAATGGTATGGACTATTTTTGCGTAACCCGACTCCAGGTTATTTCATGCAACGGGTACGCATTCCAAACGGGATTTGTTTTTCGCATCAGGTGAAAGCTTTGTGCAACATTGCAAAAAAATTCGGCAATGGCATCATCGATATCACTACGCGTCAGCAGGTGCAGTTGCGCCATTTAAAAATTGATGACGTTCCAGAGATTTTTGCAGTTCAAGAGGAGGTAGGTCTAACATCGATTCAAACGGGTTTGGACAATATAAGAAATATTATGGGTTGCCCTGTTGCAGGGTTGAGTCCAAAAGAAAAAGTAGATGCCTATTCACAGGTCAAGGCGTTGACCGAACATATATCTGGAAATTCAGAATTCTCGAATTTACCACGCAAATTCAATATTGCCATTACAGGTTGTACCGATGACTGTGTGCATGCAGAAACCCAGGATCTGGCATTGGTTCCGGCTGTCCAGGAGTTAGCTGGCAATCCGGTTTATGGTTTCAATATTTTAGTAGGAGGCAAACTGGGTTCCGGCGGTTACCGTATTGCCACTTCTCTGGATGTTTTTGTAATTCCGGAGGACGTCGTAAAAATTTGCTCGGCTATCATTATTTTGTTTCGCGACCATGGCAGTCGAGAGGTGCGCAGTAAAAACAGGCTGGCTTTTCTCATTGAAGAGTGGGGCGAAGAAAAATTCCGTACTGCTTTGCAGGAGAAGTTAAGCGTCTCTTTAATTCCTGCGGGAGTGGATTTAAGGAGCAACGGAAAATCGGAACATATTGGTGTTTACCGACAAAAGCAAGCATCAATGAGTTATGTCGGATTAAAAATTCCGGTGGGACGAATCCATGCGGATAAATTGCAAGGCATTGCACGTCTGGCAGAAAAATATGGAAATAGTGAGATACGGTTTTCACATTCCAGCTCCCTGATAATCCCTAATGTTCCAGACCAAAAACTAGGTGACTTACTGGAGGAATCTCTTGTTAAAGAATTTACTTATCATCCCTCCAGTGTCATGCGTGGACTGGTGAGTTGTGTTGGCATAGATTATTGCCACTTGGCTACAATCGAAACCAAATCCAGAGCTTTGCAGGTAGCAGCAGAACTGGAAAGCAAGTTACCAGACACGGCACCTATTACCATGCATTGGTCAGGGTGCCCGGCTAGTTGTGGCAATCACCTTGTCGCCGATATCGGATTACTCGGTAAAAAAATTAAACGTGGAAAAGAAGTCGTGGATGCAGTGGATATTTATATGGGTGGGAGAACAGGAATAGACCCTAGGCTTGCAGTAAAAGTCATGGAAGATATCCCCTGCGATGAACTGGTTAAAGTTCTGGAGTTCGTGGTTCCATATCATACACGTGAAAAAATGCATCCTATAAAAGGCAAGAAATATAAGCGCAACTGGAAGAAGGCTGCGGCTCCAGTCAGAAAAGATTCCGAGACGCTATTTGTAAATGAGGGTGTCAATAAAAATACGGCCGAACCTAATTAGAAAGAAAACAAGTCATGTTTGAAACGAATATTGAAAAACTAGCTACTGCTTCTGAAAGTAAAATTAAACTGATGAACCGTTTTCCTCCAGGTTATTTAGCGCTATCGGCCTTGGCAGGAGCTTATCTTGGATTCGGAATTGTTCTGTTTTTTTTCGGTCGGCGCTCCACTTGCTGGAACTCAATTTGCTCCTTTCATGAAATTGATCATGGGGGTCAGCTTCGGGGTGGCCTTAAGTCTCGTTATCTTTGCTGGTTCCGAATTATTTACTGGTAACAATATGATTTTCCCATCGGAAAACTAAAGAATCGAGTGGGTGCGGGTCCCATCATCAAATTGTTTGTCTTCTGTTTCGTGGGAAACCTACTGGGATCAATTCTTCTGGCTTGGCTGGTTGTGCAGGGCGGAAGCCTTACAGCAGAGCCAGAAGCTTTGATCGTCAAGGTAACGGCAATGAAAATGTCGTTGGGTGCTAAAGAGGTTTTTTTTCGTGGAGTTTTGTACAACTGTTTAGTATGTCTTGCTGTGTGGATAGTTAACCGAAGCGAAGATGACACGGCAAAGTTGATTATGATTTTCTGCTGCCTGTTCGCTTTTATTGGAAGTGGATATGAGCATAGTACCGCTAATCAATCCTTAATGAGCCTTGCGCTATTTTTTGCCTCATGGACCGGAAGTTTCTGTGGTCGGGTTTATACATAATCAAATATTTGTTACGGCAGGTAATATGATAGGTGGCGGACTGATGTTAGGCATGGTGTATTCGTTCACTTAGTCGCCGCTGACTTTTGAATCGCAAAAAAACGATTGAAGCCAATAGTACAGAAGAAAGGATGAAGTAACAAACTCTTTGCAATCAAGTGAATATTTTTTATAATCGGTACAAAAATGATCTCATGACAACGTGACCTGAAAAGGTGTTGGTATTGTTTTCTCCTTTCTTTTATAATATCTCGCAATTCCACTTGAGACCTTTCATGCATGAAGAAATATAATGTTCTGATTTCAACACTTCTGGTTTTGGTTTTGTTTGGTTGCCCGCCGCCAAAGTCTCAAAAAAAAATGCCTCGGATTTTTTTATTGAGCAATACATTGGATGCGGGTATCGAACCTTCGTTTATCATCACCGATGATTTTAATCGTAATCAAAAGTTGGACCTTGTCGTTGTCAACAGCGGGGGACATTCTTTCTCTTTTTATAAAGGGAATGGAGACGGATCATTCAATGACCAACTTGTTTATAAAACAGGACGAGGCCCAATTTGTCTCGCTGCGGAAGATTTCAATAAAGACGGGTATAAAGACATTGCTGTTCTCAATTACGAAGATCAAACAATACAGATATTTTTGAATACAAAACTGGGGAGTTTTAAAAAAACCACCGAGATTCTAAAACCAGGAAAAATCCCCATCAATATGATTTCAGGGGATTTCAATAATGATAGTAGCCCCGACATCGCCATTACCATGCGCTTTTATCAGGTGGTGATTCTTTTAGGAAAGGGCAATGGATTTTTCAAGGAACCGGTCACGATCAATGTAAAAGGCCAGCCCACGGGAATTGTTGTAGGCGACTATAACAAGGACGATAATATTGATATTGCAGTAGGACTTGCCGGCTCCGGCAATACAGGGGTGCAGATTCTATGGGGCAAAGGCAATGGGAAATTTGACAGCTCGAAAGTTTTTAAGGGCGGCAAACAACCGCTCACCGTTGCAAATATTGATGTCAATAACGATGGTTATCTTGATTTGGTAACATCCAGCAATTCATTACACGCCTTAACGACTCTGATAAACAATAAAGACAAAACCTTTACATCGCTCCGCGATTTTGCTTCAGGAAACTTTCCAAAGTTTGTCGTCGCCGCCGATTTTACCGGAGATGGATTTGAGGATATTGCCGTTTCAAATTCTACCGATGATCAGATATCAATTTCCCTGGGAAAAGGAGACGGTACCTTCACCTACCCGCCTATTTATCACCACGTCAATGAGCACCCGCAGGGTATGGCGGTAGGCGATTTCAATGGCGATGGATTGATTGATATCGCCACTTCCTGCCGCGATAAAAATAGGATCGATATTCTTACAAAGAAAAATATGATCAATCCAAAACCCAATCTAGTTGTTCAGGAAACCAACTCGACTGGATAGGATGTTCTAAATACTTACGGATGAGCCTTCGACAGGCTGTATACGGCCTTCTGGGTAGATGTAGCTGATATTTGCAGGTTCAATCAAATGTGCAACCTCCAAAACATTCTGAAACCCTTCGAGGTGGTTGTTGGCTACGGGGATGAGCGCAAGGTCATAGTGCTGCTCTTTAAGCTCTTGTATTAGTTCAGAAGTAAACGATTCGGTGGCAAAAAATCCACTACCATAAGAATAAAACTCTCCCAACCCGGATATGTCCTTTAAGTCGTTTAAGGAAACATCCTGACCGAGAACATCGGCTTTATTTTCAGGATGAAGGTTTTCCAGGATGAGCCTAATCATCCAGCTTCGCACACATCGTAAAATCAGAATTCGTGATCCCGATGGAATGATCGATACATTCGTGTTTTCTGCAAAAGCTTTTGCTTGTGCCTTAACTTTTCCCAAGTCGAACGCGTTCAGGGCTTTACTGAAACTGGCTTGGATTTCTTCTGCCGGATAATGCGGATAATTGACAACAACATGTCCGTTGCCATCGAAACCTTCCCAATCATTTGATTGGGAAATTAATGATTCTTCTACGCAGGAATTATAGAAATCGGTACCGGGTTGCGGTGTATTAATGGAAACCTGAATTTCATCCAACCAACCTTTTGCGGCCAGGTCGTATATCAGATCAACCGTTTTCTGGTCTTCCTCTTTGTCAGAACCCAGTCCACCAATACTGATGGTGCCATAAAAAAGCATACCGATGCTTTTCCCGTATTCGACCATGGACTTTAATTTTTTCAGATCATGCTTTTTCCCTAATGTCATTTTTTCTGCTACACGATCGCTTCCTGTTTCGATTCCAAAACGTATTTTGTAATATCCCGCCTCACGCATTTCATCCATCGCTTCTTCATCCAAAGATGCGTACTCGCACATAGCTTCGTATTTCAGGTCTTGTAGGCCTGCCTGCCGTATGGCCTTTGCTAGAGAGATATTAAAACTTTTTTTAATATTGTGGACTTCCTCATCGAAAAATACGCCTTCCATTTCAGGATATTTTTCATGAAGGGTTTGAATTTCTTTTACAACGTCATCTACGTTTCGGGGACGCCAGTTGAGTTCGTCATAATAAAGGGTTGCGGCGGCGCAAAAATTACAACGGCGCGGGCAGCCTCTTGATCCGTACATTTGAATTTGTTTATATCGGCAGTTCGGCTCATGATAATCGATGCGGCTGACATCGTCATCTTCCGGGAAAGGCAATCGGTTTATGTCTATCAGTTTGCCGCGGTCATTAGGATAGATACCGGGAATTTGCTGAGGGTTCTTTCCTTGAACTAGATCAAG
>DUZG01000027.1 GCA_013349585.1 Nitrospinota bacterium
GGATGAGCAAAGTAGATATTAGCCGACAGAGTTTGAGCTATATTCTGGTGTTCGGAGAACTCCAACCCATTGTCATAGGTGATGGTGTTGATTTGATTTTGATAAGGTTTTAGTCCTTGTACGATGCTTTGGCGCACCAGGTTAGCGTGTTTGGTATTTGATTTGGTCAAAACCGTGTACCTGCTTTTACGCTCTACATGAGTAGTGACTACACCTTGGTGGCCTTTACCTATAATCGTGTCACCTTCCCAGTCACCGATGCGGGACTTACTGTTAACGATAGCTGGGCGTTCTTCAATGCTGACACGGTTGGTGATACGTCCCCTGCGGTCTTGTTTGCCATAACGTTTACGCCGTTGTTTCTGACAACGCAGGTGCTTGTGTAGATCACCCCCTTGGCGTTTATCTTTGTAGATATGGTTATAAATCCATTCATGGCTGATCGAGATTTCTTGTTCATCATACAAACGACCGGAAATTTGTTCTGGACTCCAGTCTTGCTTGATTAGGGCATTCACCATAACCCAGGTAGTTAGGGGAATGTGAGTTTTTGGTTTTTCGTATCGTCTCTGCATAGCTTTCACGTGAGCTTGTTTCGGACGGTAGCCGCGAAGACCTTGGTTGCGACGGAGCTCACGGCTAACCGTTGATTTATGGGCCGAGAGAATAGTCGCAATCTTTGTCTGACTATGACCTGCTTTGAGAAGGGCTTCCATTTGGTAGCGTTGTCCTTGGGTAAGCTGTGTGTAAACACTCATGCGTGCTCCTCTTACTTTTGTCGGTGAGAAAAACCGCAAGGTTACCGCAGTTTACTCTGCTAACGACTATCAGAGTTGCACTTACTAATTGAATTTTGGGGCAATGTTTTCTTCGCTCTCCGCTTTCTATTCCATCTGGCCTACTGGCTGGTACTAGACCTGAGTTATTTTAGTGAGCTTTGAGTTTCTTAAGGAACTTCTTCTCGCACAAAATCTTGTTTCGCATTCCCATTAATCTTCCTAAAATATTCTCTAGCCGCCCTATTAACTTTTGGGGACAGTAATAAGGCGGAAAGCGTAGTAGGGATCGCCATAAGAGCGAACATACTATCAACCAATGATAAGACCAAATTAAGTGAAGCCACTGCACCTATAGGAATGAGAGCTATATAGATATAAGTAAAATATTCTTTATTCTCTGCACTCATCAAAAAACTCCAACAGACACTTCCATAATACCAATAGCTAATTATGGTACTCATACTGAGGAATGTGACCACAATTGTAAAAAGATAAAGTCCGGCATTGGGCATGACCGATGCAAAAGCCATAGCTGTTAGCGAAACTCCATCGCTGTCCGTTGTTAAAAACACCCCGGTGGACAATATCGCTAAGGCTGTGCAAGTGCACACAAGTAATGTGTCAATTATAGGACCAAGCATAGCCACTAGACCTTCACGGATAGGTTCATCCGTCTTGGCCGCGCCATGTGCCATAGATTCAGTACCAATACCCGCTTCATTCGAAAAGGTTCCACGACGCACTCCCATAATGATCACTGCCCCTAAAGTGCCGCCTGCCACAGAGTCTCCCGAAAAAGCATCATTAAAAATCAGCCAGAAAGATCCGGTAATAGAATTAGGATTGATGGCCAATAAATAAACAGTCATGCCCAGATAAAGCAAAACCATGCCTGGAACCATTCTTGCTGCAACCGCTCCGACTCTTTTGATATCTCCTACAATCACTGAGTAAATTAAAAAAGCTATTATCGTACCCAGGATCAGGTCGAAAAAGAAATGGTGTGCAGTGGTTGTCCAGCCAAAAGGAATTGCAATCGCCTCGCGCACAATTTGTACCAATTGATTGGCCTGAAAAGCAGGCAATGTACCTACTAAACCAGCGGAACAGAAAAGGACTGCCAAGGGGCGCCAGGACTGGCCTAACCCTTCAAGGATAACATACATGGGACCCGCCTGGGTTTCTCCCAAATTATTTTTACCTCGATACATCACGGCTAAAGAAGCCGTGTAAAATTTAGTAGCAGTTCCGACCAGAGCAGTGACCCACATCCAAAATATTGCACCGGGTCCTCCCATCTTAATAGCGATAGCAACCCCGGCAACATTTCCAAGCCCTAATGTCCCAGACAATGCAGTGGATAAAGCCTGAAAGTGAGGTAAATACCCTCGGTGGTTGGGGTTATCCCAATCTCCTTTCAATATAGAAAAGGTATGAGAAATGAAACGATAGGGAACCATTCTCGAAGAGAAAACAAAATAAATACCGCTGCCGACAATAAATAAAACCAGCGGCATTGCCCACAAATAGGAAGCCAAACTTTCCAAGTAATTTTCTGTCATTAACCCCGCCTCAAGAAAAAAGGACAGGATAAAAATTTGGATGATTTTTTAATTTTGATACCCATGGCTCATTATATATATTAACTAACTTTTTTCTCTTGTTTGCAAAGATCCTTGTTGTAGCAAAAAATCGGCCATGATGCCTCCACAACGCCCACAATACCCGTATCTCTCTTTACTAAAATCATTACAAGCTTGGCATTTACAGCCACCCTTTTTTCGGTTTTTCCAGTTCCTAGCCCCGCATTCTACGCAATAACCCTTAACTGCTTTTTCTGGTTCCCGAGGCTTAAAAGCACAATTCCCGCAATATGCTTCCCAACCCGACTTTCCCACGGGACGTATGGAATAAGACTCCGGCTTTTTCACCACTACAATATCAACCGGGTGTCCGCCACATCTGGGACAGAACTTTGATTCAGTTGGCTGACCGCATTGAGAACACCCCTTCTTGACAGAACGGAGTTCAACCTTGCCACCACAACTAACGCAATAAGGAGTTTTTGAAGGCAAACCGCATTTAACGCATTTAAACAAAACCAGCATGGGTGCCACGTCTAAAATTGCAAAAGTAACAAAAGAGGATATATGGAAGGGTAAGGGAATTATCGATAGAATAAATCAATTCCCCAGAAAAATCTATGACTTTTAATTCAATAAATCTTTTCTCTTGCTTAAATATTTCGAAAAAAATGAATTTAAATCAAGACGCATTACTCACCCCTGCCAAGATATAATCTCGGAGGGGTGAACAATTAAAGCTCTATGCTTAAAAATCCAGATTGACTCAAAAAGCCTTTGCTAATCTAGCTTTTACTTGAGTTCTTAGAGAGTATAGGAGTTAATTTGCAAACTGCCAGAGCACCTGCAGATACAAGCAGCAATGGGCCCCAAGCACCGAGTCCTAGCCCGAGTCCGAGACTCCACCCCGCTCCAGTCCAGAGACTCCCCGCTGCTGCGGTCTTCCCCATTCCTGCAGCCGCTAACTTAGTTCCTGTACCAGCTACCGCTGCCTTCGCGGTCGCTCCCTTTGCTATCATTCCCACTTTAGCGGTTTGTCCTGTTGCTGCGACCGTTTTAGCAGTGGCCATCTTTCCAGCCCCCATTTTTGTTGCCGGGGCAGCTGCAGCCATTGCTTTTCCACCCGCCATCTTACCAGCGCCCATTTTTGGCCCCATTACAGTCGCACCGTCTCTTACAACCATTCCTTTTTTAACCATAGCACCCGGCATAACCATTGCATCTGTGCCCACAACAGCGCCTTTAGCAACCATGGCAGATTTACCTATCACGGCGTTCTCACCAACTACCGCGCCCTTTGCAATAGTGGCTCCTGCCTTAACTTTACTTCCTGCGCCGATTAAAGCACCTTTTTTGAGCACCGCACCCTTGGCAATGGTGGCACCATTTCCAATCATGACATCTCCCTGCACAATAGCACTGGGTGCAACCGTTGCACTGCCAGCAACCATCGCATTATTGGAGATCATCCCCATCTTAGTGCCCATAGCGGCCTTAGCGCCCATACCTTTAGCAGCTACTCCACCCTTTGCGGCACCGGCTTTCATTCCTGCTCCACCCATTCCTTGTTGAACAGCCATTGGACTCTCCTTTGGTTATATATTTACTTTAAAAAAGCTCATATCTAATTAAATCCATGCGGATTAATTTGTAATTTAGGAAATTATCTTAGTTTAACATTATAAAGAGTATCAAGATTTTTACAAGAAAATAATCATGAAAATTATTATCAAAAATGCTAGAAAACCATTTTTTTGCTAAGTTTAGAGGCTATAGCTTAAAAAAATTCCCTATTTTTCGAGAACCGAA
The DNA here is from genome assembly GCA_013349585.1 of Nitrospinota bacterium. Classification (GTDB taxonomy): domain Bacteria; phylum Nitrospinota; class Nitrospinia; order Nitrospinales; family VA-1; genus UBA8687. Next base: position 4,172 of record DUZG01000027.1, read on the forward strand.
AATAATTAACATCCAGGTTTGGAGAGTTCTTAAAAATAAAAAATTGGAGAGTTCTTAAAAATAAAAAAGAGGTGGGAACAAAATAGAACAATTATTCTTTATTGCGAACTAGAAACAACAGGTGGGACTTACGAATTATTTTTTAATTATCTACCTTTTGGCTAATACTTTTATCAACATAGGAGTTGCTTTGTAGACGACAAGGGTGCCTATAGCAGTCTTCAACAAAGGTCCCCAAGCTCCAAGACCGAGTCCCAAACCAAGCTTCCATCCTGTTCCAGACCAGAAGCTCCCGCTGCCAGCAGCCTTCCCTAAACCAACTATGGCTACTTTTGCACTGCTGCCCTTAGCAACAACAGTCCCTGCTTTGCCAGTTGCCCCTACTTTCATCCCTAATCCATTCATTCCACTTTTCGCAGCGTTTACGACGTCCATTGGATTAATTCCAGGTTGAATAATTATCTGACTACCCTCCTAATCTTCAATTATTTATGACCAATAACACTATAACTCAATATAATTATTTTTATTATCAAAAACAACTATAATCACCATTATTCGCCTTTAAAAGGGTTTTAAAGGGAATGAAAAAAAAGATTTCTATCAAAACGAATTATATTATTAGTATTTTAGGAAAGTTGGGGATATTTGACAATATATCAGGATTTCAGAGCAAACCCATCTCCCTTTTATACTTGGAAAGAATATATGAAATTGCTGATTGCTGTCAAATCGCTTATAATAAACAAGTAAGGAAAATTAATTAATTTTCATAAACAAACCCTAGTTTTTTAATAAGGATTATTTATGCCACATGGTCTGGTTGGAGTAATAGCAATATTTTTAGGGTTCTGGGGTTTATTTATGAACTGGTGGGCTTTCACCGAAATATTGCTAGGGCTGGTTCCTCTCATATTAATTCTTTCAGGTACAGTGGCAATTATAGCGGGTGTGAAATTAGTCCGTGAAGGGAAAAGTGAAGGCAAGAAGGAAGGCAAAAAGGCCAAAAAAGCAGAAGATAGCCTGCCGCAATTTTCTAATATGGCCGTAGCCAAGAGTACTCCAGGATCCATAGTTGGCTATCGAAATTTTAAAATCATAACGAAAACCAAAGAAACTCATAACGTATCTTCTTTTTATCTTCAGCCTGAAGATGGAGAAGCCCTTACCCCTTTCCTACCTGGACAATACTTGACTTTTCAACTCAATGTTCCCGATCAGGATAAACCTGTTGTCCGCTGCTACTCTCTGTCAAGTGGCAGTACAAATTTGGATTCTTACCGAGTCACAATTAAACGTCAGGAAGCACCCCACGATTTGGGCGATGTTCCTCCGGGTAAAGGATCGAATTTTTTCCATGATCATTTAAATGAAGGCGATGTAGTAACAGCCAAACCACCTAAAGGAAATTTCTATTTGGACATGGAAGCCACCACCCCAATCGTCCTCATTGCCGGAGGAGTTGGGATGACGCCCATGCTAAGCATGTTGGAGTCTGTGATCGCTGAAAAACAAGAGCGCGAAATTTGGTTTTTGATGGGAGTCCGCAACAAAAAAGAATATATCATGAGGGAAGAACTTGAAGCCTTGGCCAGCCAAAACAAAAATGTTCACCTTAAAGTTTTCTTTAGCAAACCGGGGATAGAGGACTTCAAAGATAAAGATTACGATTTTTCCGAGCGCATTTCAGTTAAACGATTAAAAAAGCTATTACCCTCCAATAATTTCGACTATTACATCTGCGCACCTTCCTCGATGATCGATGAAATCCGGAAAGATCTGGAAAAGTGGGAAGTCCCAAAAAACCAAATTCACTACGAGTCCTTTGGACAGGCAACAATAAAAAAAGCCGTCCAGCCCAAACCTGTACCGGAAGAAAAATCAGTCCAAATAAATTTTTCAAAATCTAGCAAAACTATTGCCTGGAAAGATTCTTACGACTCGCTTCTCGATCTAGCAGAAGATAATGGAATTGAAATAGAATCAGGATGTCGTACAGGAAGTTGTGGAAGTTGCGAAGTAGCATGCACCTCAGGAAGTGTTATTTACTTGGATGAGCCTGACTACGAACCGGAGAAAGGCAATTGTCTCGCCTGTGTTTCAATCCCAAAAGGAAATATCTCTCTGGACGCATAAGCACTCCCAGATCACCTCTCTTTATTGTGCACCCAAAAACTGCATCCCTCATGCAGCGAATTAAAATTTCAATCTCCTTCGGCAATCTACTTCTAGGTTTCCCCTTACATTCATGAACCTCTCCCTATTCATTCTATTTATTGTTCTGACTCTTATTGCCACGCGGCTTGTATTTAGGTTCAAGGTTTCTATTTGGCAAATCATGCTTGCTGGGGCTTGCGCAGTTTTATTTACAGGGCAGATCAAACCTTTGACGGCCATCCAGTCTATAAACTTGGACGTCATGCTATTTTTATTCGGAGTATTTGTTATAGGGCAGGCAATGGAACAAAGTGGTTACCTTGCACATGTATCCTATGGACTATTTGCAAGGACAAAAACCATAGATGGGTTGCTCCTTACGATTTTATTCGTGATAGGGGGTCTATCCGCTTTGTTGATGAATGACACACTTGCGATAATCGGCACTCCTGTCGTTCTTCACCTCGCAAATAAACACCAGCTCCCTCCAAAAGCTCTTTTACTTTGCCTGGCTTTCGCCGTGACAATTGGAAGTGTTGTAAGTCCAATTGGAAATCCGCAAAATTTACTGATCTCTCTTCAAGGAGGTATCGATAACTCTTTCGTTGTGTTTTTTAAGTACTTGGCGATCCCGACATCCATCAATCTTGTTATTGCCTATCTCCTGATTCGAATATTTTATAGAAAAGATTTTCATTCTATTCCGCTCACGCATTTTCAAGAACCTATCTCCGATAAAGGCCTCGCCGATCTTTGTAAAGTTTCCCTGATTGTTCTTATTATTTTAATTTTATTTAAAGTAACCACAATATATTTTAATATTTTAGAAAATTTTAAACTTACCTACATCGCTCTGATATCATCTCTTCCTTTGCTTATATTCAGCCCCCAACGCTTTGAGGTAGTTAAAAAAATCGACTGGTCCACGTTGGTATTTTTCGCGTCTATGTTTGTTCTCATGACAAGTGTTTGGGACTCAGGTTTGATAAAAAACATATTGAATAACAATTTTTCTGACCTCCATTCTGTACCCGCCATTCTGACAGTCAGTATATTTTCCAGCCAATTGATTTCCAACGTTCCTCTAGTGGCCCTCTATTTACCGTTCCTAAGTGAAAGCGGGCTTGTGGAGAACCAACTTATAGCCCTTGCAGTAGGAAGTACCGTGGCAGGCAATCTCTTAATTATGGGAGCGGCCAGCAATGTGATCATCATTCAAAAGGCAGAATCGAGTGCGGGAGAAACTTTGGGGTTTTTGGAATTCGCCAGAATCGGTATCCCCCTCACTTTGATCAACATCTGGGTTTACTGGCTTTTTATTTAAGAGCTCGTTCCAGAAAAAAAATTTAAACAGAATTGCGAATCATTGAATTTTAACAAAGAAGATTCGCTTACAAATTAAACCAGAAAAAGATACTATGATCGTTAATATTTTTATTACATTCTGAATAAAGGACATACCCCACGTTCCCATGATCGATACTTCAACCTGGAATTTATTCATCCCCGTTTGCTTGCTTCTCTGCTTGCTGGCTCTTCTGCTAATTCGAGGGTTTGGCGTGATCAAGCTGGAATGGTTGAACATGCAATCCTTGAGGGAAATGCGAAAAATATCACAGGAGACAGACGATCCCATGAAGGTGGGGGCTCTGAAAGCTATCCTAGAACATTGCAAATCTTTAAACTCAAAATGGATCCTCTCGGAGTCGGACCTCAGTATTCTGGAGAACACCTACTTTCTAGTGGAACAGATCGCCCGCTCCTACCACCCTGAGTCCAGCCATCCTGTTGAAGAGGCCCGCATTCGGTGGGTATTGAAGGCATTCATGGATTTAAAAAACCGTCTGCTTGCCCTGACAACTTGGAGAGGAGTCCATACGGTAACCCAGTTTCGGGTTCATCATGTGTTACTTCTTTCGCGAGCTTGGAAATTAAAAGAAGAATGGAAAGATTGGCGGGTGGTTAAGTTTTTGACTCGCCATGGTTTATATCCCCTTTTTCAATGGCTGTTCTATCTCATTCGTTGGCTTGACTTAACATTTTGGGCTATCAGAATGATGGCGTTTATCTTACAGGATATCATCTTCAAGGTATTTCTGGTGCGATGGTATCTCATCGTAGGGGAGCTTGCTATTCAAGTGTACCGCGATCGAGAGAAAGAGCCGGATATCCAACCCGAAGATCTCCTTGAGGATTTTAATTCCATTCCAGAAATGAAACATCCGAAAATGGCTGACCTCTCTGAAGAAATACTAATAATTTCAGATTCATCCAGAGATGATATTTTATTTCATTCCTGGAGTGTAGAATGGGAAAAAGCCAAAGGAATTTATATCAAACTTGTAGAAAATATTGCCCAACACCACCATCCAGAATCAAAGCAGCCTATTTATGAAGCCAAGCTGTTCGATTTAATGATGGGAGGAGTACGATTTTCAGAGAAAATTGCAGCGATTCAAAATTTTCCCGTTTTCAACAAACTCCTGGATTTCAGGATCGCTCATGTATTAATGGTTAAGGATACAGCAGATTATTTTATAAATAGTAAAGCACTATCCTGGATCAGAGAATATAAGCTCACCTATATTGTAAAATATGCTTTACTAATTTTTAAAGTAGTTCGAAAGGGGAATCCTGCACTTTTGTTTCAAGATTTTGTGTTGACACTTGCGGGGGAAGGTTTCAAACGCTGGCTGTATCTATATCTCCACGACAGAATCACTATTGAAGCAAACACCGTTTATCAGGAAAACAGATTATTATCAGAGGGGATTTGAGTTGCATCAGTATTAGTTCTTAGATAGATTATTTTTTCAAGAACACTTTATCGTATAGAATACCGGCTCCTATACCTCCTAAAATAGGACCTATCCAATACACTAAATGGTTAGCCCAAGTCCCTGAAATTAGAGCAGGCCCAAAGGAGCGAGCAGGGTTTAATGAAGCCCCCGATACTGTCCCTCCGGCTAATATACAAAATGCCAAGGTCATCCCAATAGCGACCCCATAGACTCCCTTCGGTGCGCGTTCATCTACAGCCACTCCATAAATCACGAAGACTAAAAAGAAAGTGAGAATAGCTTCAATGAGTATTCCCTGAGAGAATAACACTCCAGGAGCAAGAGTTTGCGACCCCAAATTTCCAGGCTTGTCAGTAAAAACCAGCAATAAATAAATTGCGGCCAGTATGGACCCAAATAATTGAGAGGCGATGTAACCCAGAGCCTTCTCCGAATCAATTTGGTTGTTGATCCATAAAGCGATCGTTACCGCTGGATTAAAATGCGCCCCTGAAATATGTCCGAAAACATAAACCATGCACATCAAAACCAAACCGTGGGCAAGAGCGACTCCTAAAAGACCCATCCCCGTTAAAGCATCGGATAAAATGGCCCCACCACCAATAAAAACCAATGCAAAGGTGCCAATGGCTTCAGCAATATAAGATCGATTGTTATTCATGATGTTAGTTATTTTTCCTCATTGGAAATATTTGTGGGTCAATACCCCCTACCCCTTTTTGTGCTGAACCGTCAGGCCAAGCACCTGCGATTTCAGGAATTATCGTTGGCACCTCTGGTCTTCCAAACGTGGAGAAAAATGTCTCTGGTGTTACCTCCACTTGGTGACAATTTGAACATATCCCTAACCATTGGTGTGTCAAATTCGAATCCTGATCGAGCGTTTTGATAAACATACCCGCTGGGTTGACATAGTTTTTCGGCAAAGGTCTAATGGTGTGACAACCTGAACAAGATCGTCCAAACCTATTTGCCCTGCGATGGATGAACCGAGAGTCCTGGTTGATAGTTTCCTGATTGGTCCGACGCCCCGTTTCTTGATGACAATTGCTACAAACCCCAAAATGCCGGTGCGGCATAATCGAAACATTTCTAACAATTGGCGGCAACCTCCATTCGTTGGCTTGCCTCCAAGTAATAGACGATGAGAATATATGGCAGGTTCGACACGTCCCCCAATAGGGATGAATTTCATCTATGGCCCGGGTCAAGATGGGTGGTGTTTGTCGGATATCTAGAGCCGTAAGGTGACTAAATGCAAACATCCCAAAAAAGACCACTGTGAGAAATTGTTGACGATGAACTTTCTGAACTTCCTTTCTACTTTTCTTATCCATCTCAACATTCTGAGTGGACATCAAATAACCCGACATACTAACGATACACATCGCCCCAAAAGCCAATAATAAGGAAGGCGTAAAGTTTTCTGAGAAAATCAGATGCAGTGTGGCAAACGTCAATGATAATAAAAGTAAAAACTTGTGGACGGGAAGCGCATTCTTCAAAAGCCCCAGATTTTCTTTGGATTTAAACTCCGGGCGTTGCACCAGATACTTCAAGGGAACATATATCATTCCCGAAGTGAGGAAAAGCAGCGAGCACCAACCTGCAATCACATGAAAAGTTTCCTGAAAGTGGCCTTTATCATGACTTAAAAACAAGCCACCCAGAAAAGGGTGATTAGTTCCATTGGCAATCAAACCCAGAACTAAAAACAACACTGCATTGAAGATAACGAGTAAAGGTAAGACCCTATAGATCTTTCCTTCCACACCATCCCCTGGATTGGTTTTGTCTGGTTTTTTTTGTGTGTCTTCCGCCATATAAATTTATCCTGTTATAACAAAAAAAGACGATTAAAATTAAGTCTCATTCCTCTTCTAATCGCCTTTAATATTTTATTCTCAAACAAGTAAAATATATTTCTCAAAATGGACAAATTCAAAAAGCACCCGAGGCTCAAAAAAGAAATAGGAGCTGCCCTCTATGCACTTTCAGGCGCCGGTTTGTCCTCCTCACTTTTTCTAAAAGGCAACCACTTCCATCCCCCTTCCAGAGAAAAGAATTTTTCTTTCCCGGAAACAGGTTTGCAAAAAACTCTTACTTCTCCTATATGGTCGACAGCTCCCACAATGGCTTCGTGGATTTCTTTCGATATTTCATCTGCTCTCTCCACTTCCAATTGATTGTTGACCTCGACTTCAATATCGATCCAACTTTTCTCTCCCATGAAACGTCCCCGCACATAAGAAATACTTTGAACCCCTTTCACTTCCTGGGATACTTTATATATTGCTTTAAGATCTGTAATTTCAATGGAGCCATCAAGCAATCCTTTTAATGCATCACTCACCAATTCGACACCGATTTTCAAAACTAAAAAGGCCACGAACATAGCTGCCAGTGGATCTAATACCGGAAAACCCGCGACCGCCCCTAAAATTCCAAATAAAACGCCGACCGAAGACATAGCATCCGATCGGTTATCCAAAGCATCTGCTCTCAGCGCGGGGGAATTGTTTTCTTTGGAAACACACAACTGATAGCGATACATAATTTCATTGATCACAATAGATAGGAGGGCGCCCCAAACGGCTATGGCATGAGGAGGTGTTGCGGTACCCTCAAAAACCAACATTGCAGACTTGACAAACAAAGCTAACGCCCCAAGAAATAAAATGATACCGACGATCGCCATGGAAAAATACTGGATTTTTCCATATCCGTAATGATAGGTATCATTTTCCTCTCGAGCCGAGATTTTCATGCAAACCATTGTTACCAGCGAACAAACAACATCTGCTAGACTATGGAGTGCGTCTGCGATGAGAGCTGCACTGCCTGATACGACTCCCAAAACCCCTTTATAAACTGCCAGCGATAGATTCGCTAAAAAGGAATAAAAAGGTGCCCTGTCTTTACATTCCGAACATTCAATTCCACATTTCATGATCTGCTCCGTGCCCACCAAATAAAAATTTTCTATTTTCTTTATCAGTTAATACAACTCCCTCGGGTCTCTTACTCGAAGAATCCTGGCTTAGCTCCTGAAACATCATTTCCTCACCATCCTTCTTTGATAAAAACTCTAGAACATTACTGCCTAAGATTCGGTAGAAACCATTGACCTTCCAGGCCTTCATTTGGTTTCTATGAATCATGCACATCACATCTGCCTTTTCTATTGTCAAAATGGATGCAATTTCTTCCGGTGAATAAATAGAGTTCGGCTTGATATCTCCATCATCTCCAAAATAACTCGCTACCTGCTTTCCCATCAATACGGTCCCTAATAACAAACCGGCTCTTTCGAAAATTATCCAAAACATAAGCAATATCCTCTAGTGTTCAGGGTCCAATTTTAAATGCTGAAACTCCGGATAAGGAGTCAACTTGGGTGGTATTTTAATTGCCTCAGAGGGTTCAAAATATTCCAACCTATCAAAACCGAATGCCATCGCAATATACTTATAAGGAAATATGGCGACCTTGTTGTTATACATGCGGATTGAGTCGTTCAATTTCCCCCGTTCAGTTATCACGCGGTCCTCCGTCAACACAATATTTTGTACCAGGTTTTTATGGGGTTCGAAGGACATCAGATTTGGATACTGCTCCACAACAGCCATAAGCTGAGCCAGGGAAGAATCAATCCCCGCTACTGAACCTTTCAAGCCTTTGGTCAATGCCGGTAAGGACTCCGGAGCAGAAGCTAATACATCCGCCATTTTTTGCTCTTTCAAAAGTTTCTGGGTTTTTCCGACTTGACTCCGAACCTCCGCTACATCCATGAATATTTGCTTTTCCAAGTCGGTATAACTGAGATACAGTTCCACGATATTGGCGAAAAGGTTATTCCTTCTTTGCATCTCAGCATGCACACGGCCCGTATTTGAATAAACCGCTTCTCGCAAGGTAATAATTTGATTATAGGTTATCGTTGCCGCCATCATCGCGGTTACAGCCAATAGTCCCATTCCGAGAAATAATCGAGCCCTACGACTCAGATCAATAGAAGGAACCTTAGGAAGGTTTTTCTTTGAAGAAGCAAAGCGCAGATCATCCGCATAAAGTTTTTTCAGCGTTTCTGCCATGCTATCCATCGTATTTTGTGTGTCCTTCATTTTTCACACCGAATTAGTTTTTTTACTATTATTAAATTTACAAAAACTGAATTAAAGTTACAGACAATTTCAAAAATCAGTTTATTTTTCCTCTAGCTCCAATGATTTTTTAAAACATGCAACCGCTTTATCGTGGTCTTTCATACTTTCATGTGTGAATCCCAGAGATTGATAGGTTTTCCCCACCTTTGGATTGATTTCAATCGCCTTTTCAAATGCCTTGACCGCATCGTCGTATTTTTCCAATCCGTCGTAACTCATTCCCAGACGATAAAAAGCATTGTAGGATTGATCATCCACTATCGCGACCTTTTTAAAATATCCGATGGCTTTTTTATATTCTTCATTCCCTAAAGAAATCATTCCAAGTCGAAACAAGGCATTCTCATGATCTTTGTCAATAGCCAATGCCTTTTCAAGGTAGCCAATGGCCTCATCATCCTTATGAATCTTAGCAAGGCTAACCCCCAAATGGTAAAGAACCTCTACATCTTCAGCATTCAACTCTAAAGCACCTTTAAGAAAAGGAATAGCCTCTGAATATTCGCCATTCTTATAGGCATTGTTACCTTTTTTCTTGTTGAATTTATGCTCTGAGCCGGGATCAAGGGTTACCATATTTATATACCCATCCACGGCACCCCCTCCCAACTTGGAAAAAATCTGCCCCAGCACCCTGAAACATTGATCTACATTATTTCCTTTTTGACCGTTTGCCATACTATTCCCTTCTCCTAAATTACGTTTTAATTACGGAACAATTACGTGACAAGCCTCGCAAGGTCCACGATCTCGATGCGGCATCCTTGCACCAGCCTGAATGGTAGGTGGCGGTAAAATAACGCCATCCGGATCGGGCTTCAAGGTTGCTATATCTCCAATTAAATGACAGTTGGTACAGGGCCCACGATAAGGATGGGGTCTCATGGCACCAGCCAATATCATCGGTGCGGTTTCTACTTGCGCCATACCAAGAATGCTATCTGCCCTGACTTTAAATTTTACAATTTTGCCTTTTCTCCAGACCTGCACTTTTGTTTTATTCTTATTTCTCAGTCGCATGGTCTCTTTTTGAAACTGTTCGAGACTAGCAACAGGTCGTTCCTTAACAGTTAACAAAACATCGCCACCACGGATACCTGCCAACAAAGTACTCAAAGTAACTTCATCGACCAACACCCCAGTAAGGTCCATCGGGATATTGAGTTTCAATTTTAATTCATTGGTCAATGGCAGCAATTCCATCCCCTGCCAATGGGCTTCTGACAGCTGAATGGTTTTGATTAGCTCCTTGTTAATCTGCATTTGCTGTTTCAAAAATGGGTCCGCACCTGCCGCCGCCATCTGCTGCCGATTCAGCCCGGGACGCTGAGCTGCGGCAATATTCATAAATCCACCCGCCATACTATTCTGATTGACCATTGGCCCCGGATTGATATTCGACCCTGGCGTTACAAAATTTTGTCCCGGCGCTGCCGGATTCGCTGGCGCCTGCCACTGTATCCGAGGTATGGCATTTTTTTCGTCACCCCATTCCGTAAAACTGAGTAGCGCCGCCAGGATAAGGATGAAAAGGAGCACCGTCCCGACGCCTAAAATGATATCTTCAGTTTTATAATTCTTCATACAAAAACCAGGAAATTATTTAAAAAAGATTACGAATGAAATCAACAGCATTACCACTGAAAATACAAGCTTGACCACCTGAGTCGGAACCCGGTGATTCAGATAAGCCCCCAATTGCCCCCCAATGATCGATCCGGGTATTACAAACATTGCCACCAAAACAGGAAATTGCCAGTCGAAAGAACCGGTGATCGCCCCATCACCCAGTGAAAGAAAAATCCCAAAACTAGAAGTTAAAAACACCACACCACTGGAATTAGCAATGGCTTGTTTAATGGGTAACTTCAATACTGCTCTCTGCAATGGAACTTCAACTACCCCGCCGGTTATACCCAGCACGCCGGAGAAAAACCCCATTGGAATACCCAACAGATAAGAATATTTTAAAGTCGGTATTCCAAGTACCGCTTTTTCCTTTTTTGGGTTGTAACTATTGCTGGTGATAACTTCGAAAATCAAAACCAAACTTGTTATCAAGGCAAAGACTCCAAGGATCATTTGGATCAGGGTCATACCCAGTACTTTGCCAATGAAATACCCTAAAAACATTCCAAAAAAAGCAGCCGGAATGAGATAAGCTATTTTTTCAAGATCAAGAGTTCCTTTTCTCAGATATTTGTATGCAGAAGCCCCGGAAGTGAAAAAGTTGGCGAGATACGCAATCGGCCGAATCAGCACCAGCCCATAATGAAAAAAGTAAATCAAGCCGGAAACTAAAATGATTCCTCCACCCATAGAGAGCATGCCTGTCATTACTCCCGATAACAGCCCCAGCATGAATAGACCAACCCATTGATAAATTTCAAATCCAGAATTACTGAAGGTAGTTACTTCGGTGGTGGTGGTGGCCATATGCGGAAGAACAAAACCTTTGCCAATAATATCCTGGAAGACCGTGAGAGCTGCGTCCAAAGGAACCACCGCATTGACCGGTGTACCATCTTCCTGGGAATAAATAGCGGTATTGATTCCCATCGCCTCTCCATGGGAATTCAACATGGGTCCACCCGAATTTTCCCATCCTATAGCACTATCTAATATGATGAGAGAATTGTAGTCTTTGTCGTTTACCATTAATGTTTGAGCAGGCTCGACAACCGTTGCCTGTTCGATGCCCAACCCGGTTCCATAGGGATTCCCCAAGGTATAAACAATTTCTCCTGCGAAAACCGGATTAGATTGGCCGACATGAATCGGAGTGAAAACTTTGCGAGCAACAATTTTCATCAACGCTAGATCGTTCACCGGATTACCCTGAATCAATTCAGCGTTATATGATTCAGCATTCATCTTGGCATTAAAAACTTTTACCGTGAATTTGGTGGCATCCTTGACCAAATGGTAGTTAGTCAGAAAATAACCTTCCTCCTGCAAAATGATCCCTGAACCCAGATCAACAAATCCTGCCGTTGATCCGTCTTTTGGAATCCCCTTGATATTGATAACGCTACGAAAAAACCTCTTTTCGATCGGAGTTAAAGGGTGTGCCTGCAATGCGACCAAAAGATCCTTTTCGTCCTGCACCTGCTGAACGGTAGGGGTTTTGGCTTTCCCCAAATTTGTGATTTCCTGGAGAATCGGCGTCTTTTGCTCGTAAATATAAATATAACCAATATAAGCTAGCAGAGAAAATACCAACAACCCATAGAAGGCACCTTCCAATTTCCAATTGGTTTTACAAAAAGGTTCTTCTGGCTCTTCAACTTTAAACATAAAGATACCTGATTAAGTAAATAGCGGAAAAAAGCAGGAAAAACCCCATGAAAGGCAGACCCACTTTCATAAATTCGTGAAAGTCTAAATTGTAATCTTTAAACTCCTCCTTGCCCTCCAAGCCCATTTTTTTGGCGTACTCAGATAAATAATTAGAAGCAATTGTTCCTGAAGTCGCACCAGTGATAGCCGCGGAAGACCCGGCACAAACACCGAGTGACAACGCCCACCAGATATAACCATGATCCGCATAATGGGTAAAATCACCCGCTATTGGAATAAATAATGACGTGGCCGGACCCGCATTTAAAAAAATAGTCAAGACTCCTGAGGCAATCATGGTCAAAATCGCCTGGGCATAATTATGTCCGTCTGATACCATCCAGATCATATATGAAACATGGTTCAGCAAACCGGATGCCTGAATTCCTCCAACCATAATGAAAAGAAAAAAGAAAAAAGCGATATCTTTATAGTTCAAGTTTCGCAGAACCTCTTGTTTTCGAGTGGCCACCACAGCAAGAGTCAAAAGCCCTCCCAACACAGCAACAACAGAAGGACGAACTTCAATGTCTTCTGAATAGATGAACAAACCCACCATGAGAAAAAAAATAAAGATTCCGCTATTGGTTTTTCTGTCTAGCTTTATAGGGTCATTAATACCCAGTAATTCTTTCTTATCCCCCTCCCCTAAATTAGGCAAAGGCTTTTCTAACATCAACGGTTCTTTACGTAAGTAGATGATGGCAAAAAGAATTCCCATTCCCATCAAACAGGCGGGAAACAAATTAGTGATGAAATCCATGAAAACCAGCGAGGTTGAAGAGGCGATCAACATATTTGGAAAATCACCGACCATTGAGGATGCACCGCCTAAATTGGAAGCAATAACCTCAGAAACAACAACCGGGATAGGTCGCATTCCCAATCCAGCGCACATGACAATGGTGATTGGAAGTATAATTACAATGGTCGTAAGATTATTGATGAACATGGAGAGCAGGAAGGTCACACAGGAGAACAACACAAGGATCAACCATGGATCATTTTTTGCCAGCCTTGCCATGGAAAAGGCACAACCTTTAAAAAAACCTGTCTGGGCCATCGCATCTGAATAAAGCATCATCCCGAACATCAAAAAAAGCGTCTCAAAACTTATAGACTGATAAACTTGCGACGCGTTAAAAAAGTCATACCAAGATCCAAACAGAATCGTGGCCGACGCACCATAAAGAACCCCTAAAAACCTGTCTACCTTATCTTTAAAGATAAGGTAAAAAACCGCACAAAAAAGAATTACCAGAACCAAAGTCTGCATCAATCAGGCCTCTACCGTGGCAGGGGCCCCCACGAAACGAACCAAAACATTACTCACATGCGGTACGTTATTAAAAAGCTCCTCTTCCACCGATTCGGATATTCCCCTAGCTCGAGTGACGGTAATCTTGGGAGACACTTCAATCGTCAAATCAATCCATATTTTATGACCCATCTGCCGGGTTCGAACTTTCGGAATCGACTCTACACCATTGACACGCCGAGTAACTTTCCTAATATAATCAGTAGTTTCTTCAGGCAGGGATTTATCCATCAAACCGCAATACGAATCTTTGAGGAGTCCAACGCTCAGCAATCCAAGATGAGCAGACTCCAGCATTGCAACAATAGGATCTAGCATCAGGATGCCAAAATGACTGGCAGAAACTGCGATGATGACCATGCTAGAAGAAAACGCGTCAGCCTCATTGTGTCTCGAAACCACTGCTACCAGAGGACTGTTGGTCTCGTAGGCAATGCAACGGGAATATTTATACAGGAAGATGTTGACGAGCACCGAAACAATAGCTGCAAACAAGGCAATCAAATGCGGTGGTGCTACATGGCCGTTATAAAGAAAATCCACGGCATAAACAAACATATACGCCGAGGCGAGAGACAAAAATATGGCAATGACCAGCGTCGCGAAAAACTCTACCTTTTCGTGACCATAAGGATGCTCCGCATCTACACCTCTATTAGAAATTTTTGCGGAGACCCAAATTACAGCAGAAGATGCGACGTCCTTCAGCGAATACAATGAATCAGCAATCAGCGCTTGACTGCCACTGAACAACCCAACAGTCAACTTCATTAAAAATAAAGCACTGTTACTGCCAATTCCTATCCAAGGGATACTCTTATAACATTTAGAACATTCTGGATAACGCATAAAAACCTTAAATTCAGTCAGTCAAAAATTAATTCCAGCTACCACAACCTGCCCGCACCTCAACCTCAACCGAAGAATTAAAAACCACAAACGAATCAATTACTCCCGGGATGACGCCCTAAACCTCTTCTACCGACTCCCTGCCATCAAAAGCAGCCTTCACCGCTTGACCGGCTTTTTTTACCTTGTCTTCGATGTCTTCAACTAAATCTGGATTAGTACTTTTTAAAATCTCCATCCCTACAGCACCAAGTATGATGCCGCCAATCACCCCACTTGCCACAGCAACGTATTTAATCCCCATGGTGTTCCCCCTTAAAATTAAAAACTTCTACCCGGGTCCGCACAATCAAGCCTTACGCCTGCTCAGCCCCTGCCTCTTCTACTGTTTCATCTTTTTTCACAGAATTCTTAATTGAGTTCACACTGTCTTTTATCTTGCCTTCAATTTCCGCCACTAGCTGAGGATTGGTTTTATTAAGAAGCTCCATACCAATCGCTCCTACTATGATCCCCGCAAATACACCTAAAGTTGTCTTCATCCCGTTCTCCTAATCATTTTTCTATGGTTAAATTTAAAATCGACATCAATCTTCGTCATCGTCTTCAATCATTCCCTTGCCGCTTTTAGTTCTTGCCGCAATGGTAAAGAACAAGGTCACGATCATCCCCAACATAAATGCTGAAAACACGACCACAATGGTCGGCACCCTAACCGGCGAACCCATAACGAAATGGATGAAAATAGGCTCCATATTTTGCGATGCAAAAATGGTGAAGATGACAGCCACAAACAAGCTTAATATCAGTTTGATCATTTACGCGTCTCAACCCAATCACTTAAAATATTGGCCAAGCACCGGTACTACCCAGGTCCGGCCAGCGATGGCCGTAGCCATCCCGATAAACATAAACACGAGACATAAAAATGCCGAAACGAGAAAGACCAACGGTCCGACTATCGGTGCAATGGAAAAAAACGATGCCCCCACAAACCAGCAAAACACACACAAACCCTGCCGGCCATGTGACACGGCAAAATTATTGTCCGGCTGAACAATAAAGGGAACAATAGAAAGAATCCCGATATAACTCAATACAGCCAACACCTTCCCCCTCACAACATCTTCATCACTATGATCTGCCATTTCCCTCCCCCTTCAAATCAAAATTTACAGAGAAGAAACTCTGTTTCAAGAAAAAAAGATTTCTCCTAAATCTATCCCGCACCCCAACTCCCCGGAAATCAGAGAAGCCAAAATCCCTCAGCTATCTTGGTCTAAAAAACCTATCTTATCCCAATGCTGGACAGGGATATCCATGCCCAACCGCAACGCACCCTCAGCACCATTGTAAAGCGCTGTCCTAACTGTTTGAATCTTTACGATACCAAAATCTTTAAAAGCCGTTTCAATAGCAGCCGGTAATCCCTCAAGCTGACTCATGCCTCCAGCAAGAATAATATTCTGCAACACCTCATCTTCGAACTCAGGGTCAAAAGTCAGCAACAGTTGCTTGATCCCCTCGACAATGTCCGGAACAATTCTGGAACAGGCGTACACCATCGAATCGGTGATATCGTGAGCCTCCTTTACCCCATTCACGCGCAAGTTGGTAACAATCTTGGATCTGGGCTGAGAAACCGTTCCATGTTTCTCCTTTAATTGTTTAGCAAGCAAACTGGTAATACTCGCATCTGGAAATTGCTTTTTCAATGCTTCCACCAAAACCCCATCCACATAGTTCCCTGCCTTATTGATCGTCAACTGGTGATCGTCATCGGGAATTCTCCCCTTCATCGCGCATAGATCGGTCGTACCCGCCCCTATATCCACCACGATGGAGTTACTCAATTTTTTTTGCTCATAAGCAACAGCGAAAGGCTCTGAAATCAACATTACACGTCTCATGCATTTCTGAGCAATGTCCATCAACAGCTCTTTACTCTTAAGTGACGCCTTCGCCGGCACACCGATCACACCACATACATTTCTTCCCTGCGGCACACCCGCCTGCTCAACCAAATGACGCAACAACTCTTCCGCAGCCTCCTGGTCTCGGCCTTTGCCCTCCTTGATCACACCATCTGCCAACGGCCGACTGATTTCGAGAGAATCACGCATGGCTAGAGCCTCTTTACCAAACATAATCGCTTGACCTATGACTTTGATCCCAATAATGTCCCTAGGCCAACCAACTATCGACTCCACAACCACCTTGGTTCCATCCTCCCCAACCAGAACAGAGCGCGAAGTACCCAGATCAATCCCAACCAGAAAATCTTTGGACACATCCTGGCTTGACATTTTTTTTGCGGTACCGCCCCTCACTTTCTTTTCAGATTTATCCACCCGTTGATCCCCCTCTGTCGTTAGCTTTTTTGAATTCGCCTGAACCCCTACCAAGCGGGCAAGTCGCGAAATTTGCGATTTCACCGATTTCAACGTAGCGATGTCTTCGGAGCTTATTTTCCGATTCACCTAGACTACCTTCCTAATCCTCTGCCTTATCCCTGCCTTCAACCTTATTCGAGCCCTCAATACAAAGAAAGTCAGATGTTTTTTTGGCTATGCCCGAGGTAATGGCTGAGGGTGAAAGATTAATACTAGGCCTTTTCACGTCCCCCTTGACAATCCCAACGACAGCCCCAACACCGCGATAGCCGATTCCGGCGACGGCAGCCAAGCCTAAAACACTTTTACCAGCCAGACTCAATACCCCCCCCGCAACACCCGCAACAACACCGATACTCCCCTTTGCAAGATCGCCAGCAAAGTCCAGAGTATCTCGTGTCACTCTCCGAGTTCCTGTATAGAGGTTTTGCGCTGCATTGATGGCCATATCTACTTTCTCAGCTTTTGCCTGATCTTTCGGGCTTAATGTTTTTTGCTCGCTCACCGCACCTCGGTTTTTCATACTACTCAAGAGAGCTTCTCTAACATCATCCGTAACCTCAACCGATTCAACTTTACTGGCAACCTCCTTATACTTATCCGCCAAATTTTCCCCAGAAATCTCTTCCAGAGCCTCATTAAAAGGATTTTTTTCGACCACATCCTCCGGAGCCGCATAAAAAGGATTCTCCTCGACCTCCTCCTCCGCAGGCTCCTCACCCCCGCAAAATTGATCCACCAGATTTCTTGTCTTCAAATCCCTCTTCAAATCCACCGGCTTCTCTTCTACATTTTTTTTAATAGGCGCTATTTTTTCCTGAAATTGTTTCGCGCCAGCCAGCTTTTTCGCTTTAGCCCTGTCTTCATCAAGGCGCGCCCGGCTGAGAGCCTTGTTCTCCAAAAAGTCATCCATCGCTAACTCTTCCTTAGATTTACTTTTTTCAGGGGCCTTATTAGTTGCCTTACCCGGTTTTTTGTCTTTGTCTTTTTTCATAATGATTTAGTGGCTATTCAAGGTTAATAAAGGTTTACTATCCAAAACCCGCTCCAACCCAAAAACCGTTCGCAAGCATCAGCCGAGAACGACCAGACCTACCATATTGAATCTTTGAATTTCCAATTCGTTTTTACCTCCAGCCATCGCAGCATTCAGAGCCATTACCGCCGATGCGGCATCGATGATACGAATGTTATTGATGCTTTTTATCACATCATCCCTATGTACCCCCGCCATCATCGCCATGCTGTTATTATTGACATCACGAACCCGCAACCCAGTGGTATTACCCGAAAGCCCCAACTGCATCGCTCTTCGTGGCGTCAAAAGACGAATGTCCATGCCCATCCAATTAGTGTCGTTCAGGTTATTGATGTTGACCTGGCCCATGCCTACGTTTCCCTGCATGCCCATATTGTTCTGCATGCCACGCATACGGTTCTGATTCACAGGAGCCATAGCCGCCATGTTCTGACCCATACCCATGTTGCCACCCATATTATTGTTCTGCATTCTTCTCGCACGCTTGCGCTGGTCTTGATTCATGCGCTTGTTTCTGCCCATATTGTTTTGCATGCCACGCATACGGTTCTGATTCACAGGAGCCATAGCTGCCATGTTCTGACCCATACCCATGTTGCCGCCCATATTATTGTTCTGCATTCTTCTCGCACGCTTGCGCTGGTCTTGATTCATGCGCATGTTTCCGCCCATATTGTTTTGCATGCCACGCATACGGTTCTGATTGACGGGAGTCACGCCGCCCATCATTCCCATATTGCCATTCATACCGCGCAT
Organism: Nitrospinota bacterium; assembly: GCA_013349585.1. GTDB lineage: Bacteria > Nitrospinota > Nitrospinia > Nitrospinales > VA-1 > UBA8687. The sequence continues at coordinate 22,990 of DUZG01000027.1, forward strand.
GGCCTTACGCTGATCCTGATTCATACGCATACCACCCATATTGTTTTGCCCCATCATGTTATTACCCATACCCATCATATTATTACCCATGCCCATTGCTGGCTGCGGGAACACTTGATTGAGCGTGGTAGGGAGAGCATCCACATTGATCTCCGTTTCCAGTCGCGCGCCCTTACGAACATAGAAGATACGAATCGGCATGCCCTTCTTAGTATTATGAATCATTTTATGGAATGTTTTTGGACCGTCAATCGCACGACCATTCACCTTGAGAATAATATCTCCCGGCAACAATTTCGCCTGCATCGCCGGAGAGTTCATTGCCACTGTGCGAACCAATACACCGCGATTCGGATTGGCATCAAATTGCCGAGCAGCGATTGGGTTGACCTCCTGAATATTCATGCCGACATAATTCGTGGCACCAAAATTACTCGGGACCAACGGAAAGTTGGGCACGCCCATCCCTCCTAGAGCCCCCATGCCACCATCGACATTATTGGTCCCACTACCCATCATCGTAACATTCACAAAAGCTGCAGGCTTGGCTCTCGCCTTCATAACCGCATCCATTGGGTTGACCGCACAGGGAGCATCACTGAAAACATGGCAATTAGTACACTCACCCCAGAACGGATGTGGCATTTGCGCCGTACAGGAAATGGTCGGACCTTTACCACCAAAATTAAGACCAAACAAAACCTGTTGCGCCATAGGATTATTACCGTTCATACCCATATTGCGATTGGCATTAGCATTCATACCGCCGTTCATTCCGTTCATACCCATATTGCGATTGGCATTGGCATTCATACCGCCGTTCATACCCATATTGCGATTGGCATTAGCATTCATACCGCCGTTCATTCCGTTCATACCCATATTGCGATTGGCATTGGCATTCATACCGCCGTTCATACCCA
>DUZG01000028.1 GCA_013349585.1 Nitrospinota bacterium
CTTTCTTATTATTTCTTTTTTCGTGGTTGTTCAAAAACCATTTTCGACCGATTGCTGAATAAAAACACGGACCTTCTTTACCATTTTTCTCTGGAAATAGGGTTTTTCAGGGACGACTAATTACAGTAATTTTCATGGTCTATGGATTTTAACCGCATTCACCAAGAAATGCGCTGTTTTTTATTTTCGTTAATTTTCAAACTAGGTGAGCAGGAAACATTATTGAGAAGGTAGTCCCTTTTCCCATTTTCGAGGTCACATCGATATGGCCTCCGTATTTCACTACTAACTGGTGCACAATATTCAAACCCAAGCCCGTGCCTTTGCCTTGCTCTTTAGTAGTAAAGAAGGGATCATAAATTTTGGTGAGATATTTTTTCGGGATACCGGGGCCGGTATCACTGATATTTGCCACTACGCTTCCATTCTGGGCTTGCGTAGAAATAATCAACTTCCCTTTCCCCTCCATTGCCTGAACCGCGTTTGTTAGCAGATTCAAAAAAATCTGTTGAATCTCTTCCGACTTTGCAAATATGGGTGGAAGGGATGAAAAAAAAATTCAAGATGTATATCATCACTGTATGTGGCAAGGATGGCAATTTCGATTGCGGCATCAATACGCTCATTGATATCCACTTCTTTTTTATCCGCTGTGGAAGGAGCTCTGATATACCCTGACATATTCAGAATGACCGATGCCATATCTTTGGATCGGTCAAAAACTTTTTTAGCATACTTCTTTATTTTTTCAGGGTCTTTCTCATCCAGAATAACTTCAGTAAACCCCATGATCGAAACAAGAGGATTATTCAATTCATGCGCAATCCCAGCGGTTAATGTTCCTAACCCAGACAATTTATCCGCCAGGGTCAGTTGATCATGCAAATCAACTTCTTCAGTGACATCTCTTAAAAGTAATCCGATATGTTTTTCACTTCCTTCTTGAATGACCAAATCAAAAACTTTGTACGCAAAAATCTTATGGTCCAGCTTTATAGTTCGTTGCATGTTTTGTAAAGAGGATGATTCTTTCGGAGCAAGAGGATCTTTTGCTGTGTAACATTCGATTGGCCGGTCATCGAGAGTCTTGGTTGAAGAAGGTTTCACATTTTCGAAATCTTTTTTCAAAACATCGTAAAGTGTTTGCCAGGGGCCAATGGGATAAAGGCCTAAATTTAAAAGGGATTTTCCGCTTAAAGACTCAACACCTTTTTCAACAATATTTTCAAATGCAACATTGCTATATTCGATTTTCAAATCAGGATCAAAAATCACCACGGCATCAGGAACACTCATCAAAATGCTATCGGTATACTCTTTCAGGTAACGAAATTCTTCTGCTTTTTTCAGAACCTGATTTTCCAATCCAGAAAAAGATTGCTGCAACAATTCATTCATCGAATTGACTTCATCGGCGAGCGCTTCAATTTCATCCCCCGTCTTAATTTTAAGCACCCCTACCTTTTCTCCTTTTCCAATTCGAGCCGCCGCATTCTGGAGTCTCCGGATGGGCTGTACAATTTTTTTTGCCGCCATCACGCCAATCAACAACACAGATACAACGGCCGCTATGGCTATCCAGAAAAACAGTTTTTTCATCGGCGCAAACAGTTCATCCGATGCCTGCCATGCAAAGGTGTACCAGTCATTTTCTGTAGCATAAGATGTGATTTTTCGAGTCTGCTCCAATGGAGAAAAACCAATAATAGAAAGCTCTTCTCCTACATGCCCATCACCCTGTATTTTGACCCAGTTCGGATTAGGCCGTGTCACACTTTGAACCAGAAATGGATCGGCCAGTTGGAACCCCGTCGGCAGAATTGGGCAATCAATGACCACTCCTTTTGAATCGATTAACATGACATGACCAGTATCCCCAAAAGTAATTGGTTCTATTGAGGATGAGAATAATTCCTTGGCACTAAAGATATGAAACAAGACCCCGATAGGCTTATTTCTTTTCCCCACAATCGGAAAAGCAAATTGAACAAGAGGAGAATCTGATTTCAGATCGTTATAGATCGAACCAATAAAAACCATATCCTTTTTTCCATTTAGTATTTTTTCTAAGGCTGGGTTATCGGCATTGATAAATTTTGGAAAGTCATTCACGCTTCCGCGCAAAACCCCGGAAGCATCAGTAACAAAGAGGGCTCTTGTGGCCAATGCCGAAGAGGTTTTTTCTCTCAGATACCTTTTAAGAACCTTGCTTGAGTCTTCGTACAGGAGGGATTTATTTTTATCGTCGTGATTTCCCTAGTTCTCTTTCGGTTCTGCGAGTAACTGGTCTTTCACGGACGAATCCAGAAGATACAGCTTCTGGTTCGATTCCAGGATGAAATTCTGGATGGTTTTTTCGGAAGCAAGACGGATATTGCGCTCTATTTCACCTTGAATCAATAAATCTATCTTAGTGGAAGTTTCGTACGCTAACGCCTTGAAGCTGGCTCCGATCACTCCTTGGAGGGATTTTGTTCCTTGCAAATAGGAAAGGATCATAGCCAGCATCAAGGGTAACGCTCCAACACCCAGCATAGTCCAGACAAGTTTATTTTTTAATCCGGTCTTTGCATTTTTTGATTCATGTGTTCCCATTTCTCTTCCCGCTTTTGCGGCAAAAATCAGGATAAATCGTTTCGAATTATTTTTTTAATGAGAACAATTTCTAAACATAATCAAACTCTTGTTCTGCTGATAATGTTTCCTTCACCTTTGCAAGAAGTTTTTCTTTTTCCAGAGGCTTGACCAAATAATCTTTAACTCCTTTTTTCAACAGCGATACCGCCAATTCGGAATCTGGATAACCTGTGACAACCATTATTGGAATGGATGGTGCATTCTCTTTCAGGAAATCGATCGCCTCAACCCCATTCACCTTAGGCATACGTATATCGCAGATGATTAGGCCCACCTGAAGCAGGTTCGCCCCTGACTTCATAAGTGTTATTCCCTCTTCTCCATTTTTAGCTTCAATTACATTATAATTTGCCGATTCCAGATGAATTCTTAAGACCTCTCGAACATCTTCTTCATCATCAATGATTAAAATTTTCCCTTTTGTACTGGAAGCATCTTCTATAAATGACATGAGAACCTCCTAAATGCAGTATGAAAACATTTAACGCACCCCTTACGGACAAAAATTTTATTTTGCCGCACAACTACAGATAAATATAGTCCCGATAAATTATCCTGCCACAAATAGACAAATGAATTTTTCTTCATTAACGTATTATTCCCCCCAAAAGAAACAGATTCACACCCCTTATATATTGAAACTATAGAGGCAGAATATTTTTATTGATTTTTGAAGGTAGAACGCAGGTAGGTAATTACATCAGCCAGACTTTGTTTGGGCAGGGTCATCCCCCAGTCGGGCATATTCGGTGATTTGCCGACGCTTTTTCCACCGTAATAAACAAGATTGTAAATATAATCATCCGGATAGTCACTCAAGGGCAGGTTTGCATGAACAGCGGGTTTCGGATCGAGTCCTTTTGCTCCTGGGCCATCCCCTCCTCCACTTTTTCCATGACATTGCAGACAATACTCTTTGTAAATCTGCGCTCCTCGGTCTTTATCTGCATTCTTGAACTCTTTCGATTTCCAAGGCTCGTAAAATTTAAAATCCTTTACACCCAGAGTCATAACATAGCCGATGATATGTCTGGCTTTTCGCAGGCTGATATCAGCAATATATTCTCCACTATGCGGTGTGAAGTCTTGCGGGTTTTCTGCAAACCGGCTCCACCAATCAAGAGTATAGCGGTTGCCTGCATTAAACAGCGTCGTGCTGATGGCGCCACCGATTAGTTTTCCTTCATCATCTTTAATCTGATGACAACCGAGACAGGAGTATTGTCGGAATATATCTGCCCCTAACGTTGCTTCCATTTCCGTAAAAGTCGACATATCGACAAAACTTTTTTTAACACGCGGGTCACGTAACTTTTTTTCCATATAGTCTGCAACCACCGTTGCCTCTTCGCGAGTCAAAACCATATGTTTGAGTGAGAGACGCATTTTGTCCCACCGATAACCGTTGGGATAGAGGTTATCCTCCTGCCCCATCAATCTCCGAATCAACCAGTCTCTCTGAAACTTCACTCCTCCCCACATCAAGTCGGGTGCTTTTAGCTCGAATTTGGATTTAGGCTTTCCTTCGAATCTATGACAGCTTTTGCATTGACTGTTAATTAGCTTTTCAGCATAACCATCATTCCCCGCCCAGACTAAAGATGGAGTCAACATTAACAGTACCAATAATAAAAAGTATCGACTAAACATAATTACCCTCTGCCAATGCATAATGTTTGATCTCTCTACACTTATAAAAATCTTCGTATATACAAAATCAATTGCCAAGTTTGCTCTTTACCCAAGGAGAATTTATGCGTGGCGGTGCATCTTGAGCCATTTTAATGACCCCGAATAACTGGACCATCGGGCCAACCCAAAAACTGCAACCCGCTTGGCGGTCAACGATTTTTCTCAGAAAAAGTTCTTAAATAGCGAACGATCTGCCAGATTTCCCGGTCTTTAAGGTTTTTGAATGCAGGCATTCCCGTACCAGGGGAACCGTTACGAATGACCCAGAATAATTGACCGTCCGAAATAGTTTCCATAGTTGAACGGCAGGTAAAGTTTCTCGGAGGAGGATTTAGTCCTTGCGCCATCAGCCCAAAGCCATTCCCCGTCACACCATGACAAATTTTGCAAGCCGTTGGCTGCGCCTCGATTTGGAACAAGGATTCGCCTGCGTAGAGAACCTCTCGATTTTTCTCAAGGGGATTCCGCTGGGTTAAAATCTTATCCGGTGCCTGGACGGTTTTTCTAATTTGTGGGCAAATTCCTTTTCCTAAAAATCCAACGCCATGATGTCCCTGGAAGGAACGGTTTGAATGTCTTCTGCCCTTGCTCGGTGGCGGCCCCGCCCAAGCTTCCGCCAGTAGGCCGAATATAAAACAGGCCAGGAAAAATACAACAACGATTGTTTTTTTACGATTACTCTGCATTCACAAAAGTCCGAATATAATGGATTACGCTCCAACCTTCTTCTTTATTGATTCCCTTACCCACACGAACAGGCATTCCTGTCCCGGGGCTACCATTTCTGAGCACCCACATCATCTCTCCATCGGTTCTGATTTCCTGCCATTTTTTATCGGTGAAATCTCTGGGAGAATGACCGGGAAGTTCCACACCCTTACCATTCTTGCTGTGGCAGGTAACACAAAGACCTTTACCAAAAAAGATTTCTTTCCCCAACTCAATTCTCTCGGGGCTGGCAGGGTAAGGGTTGTCCATGTCCTGCAATTCCTCAAGAAGTTCTGGAGGAACACGTGGTTGATAAATATCATCATGGAACGCACCCACGTTAGCAGATGGAAAGATAAAAACAATAAGACAGTAGCAAAAAATAACGATTCGCATCGGAACTCACGTAAAGCAAAAAACTCAGGTTACCTATTTTATTGAGGGTACCGCATTCCTTACCAATCTCAAAAATGCATCCGAGCCGGATATTTTATCCTGATAGGCTTGTCCACCCTCATCTTTATAGGAAACAGAAATGGCCTTGTTGCGTTTTTCATCACTGGTCCAGGTTCCCCAACCGGCTCCTTTAGGAAACATGTTATCAATAAAAATTTTATCTCCATCTTTATCCGTATTACGCTTTCGCCGATCATACAAAGTTGCCGCTTCTTTGGCTGTGGGCATTCGCCAGTCCTGATAGCCAGCATAATGTCGATGATTCAATTTCTGGACATACTCCCTTGCGGTATACCAGTTGACCCACTTAGCCTCCATTTGCCAATAATCTTTTTCCATCCACAACAAATCTGTTTTTCGATCGAGGATAGTGCCATTAGCAAACCTTGCAAAACGCTTATCGACGGATTCCGCAACTGGTTGCTTGTCCTGCAACGCAAAAACATTGGAAGAAAAAAATACTGCCCACATTATGATTCCTGCGATCCATTTTGATTTACGAAACATTTCCCGCTCCATAAAGGGTGATTGGTTTTGCAATTTAAGTATTATCTTCTTTAATTTTACCTGCATGCCAGACTTAAGTAAACGGGGAAATCGGCTTGAACCCGCAAACTCATTTCGGTAAAATAAGGTATTAACTCTAAAGGTTCCCCCCATGAAATCTCATAGCCTATCTCAACGGATAATATTTTTAACAATAACGGTTTTGTTTGTTTTCACATCTTCCTCTTACGCTAAATCCAAAGATAAAGACCGTTGGAATGAAAAATATGATACGGAGGTGTATCTGTTCGGAGAGAAACCCATTCCATTCCTGACCGACAACATCCATATCCTACCCAAAGGCAAGGCTCTTGATGTCGCAATGGGAGAAGGAAGAAACGGTGTTTACCTTGCAGCGCAGGGGTTCGATGTTACCGGACTCGACATTTCAGAAAAAGGACTGGAAAAAGCCCATGTTCTGGCCGCAAAAAATAACGTAACCACCAAAACCAAAGTCGTTGATCTTGAAAGCATCCAATTCGAACCCAATAGTTATGATCTCATTCTTTGTACATACTATATGGATCGCGGACTTTATAAAAAATTTCGCGATGCACTCAAACCCGGCGGTATGCTCCTGATCGAAACCTATAATATAGATTACTTGAAGTATCGCAGGTTCAATGCAAAATGGGCACTCAATACCAACGAATTACTCGACCTCTTTAAAGGCATGCGAATTCTCAGATATCAAGACTACGACGATGCTAGAGAAGCCTACTCCAGCATCATTGCGCAAAAACCTTCACCTTAGTGAACCCCCTGAATTCCCTGGAAAAGTTTTTTATAACGCTCGCCAACCTGTTTCCCGTCTGGGTTCTTACCGGTGCTGGTCTGGCTTTATGGAAGCCGGAAACCGCTACATGGTTTCAACCTCACTGGATACCCTACTTTCTAGCTATCATCATGCTAAGCATGGGCTTGACCTTGAGCCTCGAAGATTTCTCCCGTGTCCTAAAAATCCCTAAATCCATTCTATTGGGAATCGGACTACAATACACCATCATGCCCTGCATAGGATACCTTCTGGCACGACTGTTTCATCTCCCCATCGATTTTGTTATCGGACTCGTCCTTGTAGCCTGCTGCCCCGGCGGCACGGCTTCCAATGTAGTTTGTTTTATTGCGAAAACTCATATTGCGCTTTCCGTGAGCCTGACTACCATCTCCACCTTGCTAGCCGTCATTTTCACACCGCTACTGACTACATGGTGGGTAGAGTCCCTATCACAGGAACTTACCGGACAGACGGTTGATGTCGACACCTTTGGGCTATTAATAAAAACAATAACGGTGGTGATATTGCCTATCGTGACAGGGGTTTTATTAAACCGTTTTTGCAACCGTGGGGTTAAACATGTGGAAGCTTATACGCCTTTTCTCGCAATGCTCTCCATCGTGTTCATCGTTGACTTTATTCTTGCTGCAAAAAAAGATGCGATCCTTGAAATAGGCGCACCCTTAATCGCCGCTGTTGTACTGTTACATTTTTTCGGATTTTTGCTCGGGTATATTTTGTCACGCGGACTAAAACTGGAAGAGAGAGGCGCAAACGATTTCCATCGAGGTAGGAATGCAGAACTCAGGGCTTGCAACCGAGCTTGCAAGAAGTAATTTTTCAAACTATGCATTGGCAACCGTACCCGGCGCCATTTCAGCACTTACCCATTGCATTTTAGGCAGCATCGCCGCCGGCTTATGTCGAGCCAAAAATAATAAAAATTAATTGATCAAGGTTTATGTTGTAATCAGCTCTACTTCAAATACCCAACCGATTGCAAATAGCGATGGAAAGTTTCTACTCAAAAATGAAAACAGGTTTCGTTTCCAAGCTGAATGAATGATGGGTATTTCAGGTTCCATTTCTCGTACCGTAAAACCAGCGTCTGTTAAAAATTTTCGCGCCGTAGCCAAGGTATAAAACCGGATGTGGGTACGGCCGAGGATGCCTTCATCCGTATAATTCCAGTTACCTTTAAAAAGCCCAAGACGGTTCTCAAAATAAGCAACATTAGGCAGTGACACCAAAACCTTTCCACCAGCATTCAAAAGATCCCGGCTTTGCCGCAGCACCTTGCCGGAATCGTGCAAGTGCTCAAGCACATCGGGAAAAACCACGGCATCGTATTTTTCTTTTCCCAATCCCTCTTTTTCTATATCGCGTTCTTCCAGTAGCTTGTAAAAAGCTGCATTTTTATGAATCCAATCCAGCTTCTGATCCCATCCGATCACAGTACAACTTTTCTCTTTTAGGGAGCAGCTCAAATCACCGCAACCGCAACCGACATCGAAGACTCAGCTCGAAGGTAAACCTCGCCTTGCGATCTGCTGATATTTCGTCATATCAAAACATCTCCCAGGTGAGAACCTGTTCTGCGGAGATATCTTTTTTACAGGACTTGCCGAGAACATTATTTAACTCTGTTGGCGGGATGCCCGTCCCCGGACGTTTGCAGGCAATCATTTCCTCAGTCAATGGTGTTCCTGCAGCAATATCGATGCGTGCTACCAGGCTTCGACGAGCCGATTGCTTAACAGAAATTTCGGATGGCTGGATTTGTTTTTTATCATTACCCAATATCTGATTAACATTAACCAGTTCGATTTTTAATTTTTTCAATTCTTGTGGTTCTATGGAAATCGACTGATCGATCCCTGGCAATTTGCGATCCACCGTAAAATGTTTTTCAATGAACACCGCCCCTAAAGAAGCAGCAACAATGGGAGATAAATTATCTAGCGTGTGATCTGACAAACCTACCGGAACGTTAAATCTGGATCGCAATGTTTCCATGCAATGGAGATTCATCTCTTCATGTTGCGAAGGATAATTGGACACACAATGGAGAAGGATTATCGAGCACTTCGGCTGCAATATTTTAAGTGCTTGAGAAATTTCTTCTTCATTGCCCATTCCTGTCGAAAGCACAATAGGCAGACCGGTTTCAGCTACCTTCTTCAAAAAAGGCAAATAAGTGAGGTCAGGCGACGCAATTTTAATTGCAGGAGCCCCCAGCTCTACCAGCATCTCCAATGAGGCTTCTTCAAAAGGCGTCGAGAATAAGGGAATATTTATTTTTTTTGCGTACGCAAAAAGAATTTCGTAATCGGATCGAGAAAGCTCATATCTCTGGAAGAATTCGTAAAAAGGGATTGCATTGCCAGGATTGTCCGGGTCATCGGCCATCAGACTATTAGAAATCATTTCCTTTGCGATAAAGGTTTGCAGCTTAACCGCATCGGCTCCATTTTTTGCAGCGGACTCTATCATCCTTTTTGCTAACTCAACATCGCCGTTATGGTTGAACCCTACTTCCGCAACGATAAAAGCTGGTTGTCCCTGCCCCAGATGTTTTCCACAAAATTCAAAATTTTTAATACTCATTAAACCTGTCTCAATTCAAATAACTTCATAAATACTTAACGGAAAAATTTTAAGAAATCTAAACTCGGGTAAACCCATTCAGCCAACTTGGTAATTCAGGATGGATGCCTTTTAACACCTCTGACTGTTCACGAGTAAAGGGTTTCAAAACAGCCAAAAGCATGGCAAATGCTAATAGATAAACCAAGGCCCCCATAAAGATATTATCCCAAATCAGAAGTGTGGTCATCTGCGCTGGCACTACTGCCACTAGGGAAAACAAAAGGCATTTTCCAAGAACTGGCAGAACGGGCATTACATCCACCTGTTTCCGAATAATATAAAGCTGCCTGAGAACCATATAGATCATCGAGATTCCAGTAGCAGTCAACGCACCCATCTCCTGATAAAGAGGAATCAAAATCAGGTTCAATAAAATGTTAATCAAACTGCTTTCAACATTTGACCAAATGACCGTATTTCTTCGCTCTAGTATAAACAAAGTAGAAGTTACAAAGTCCATTCCCAGTATGGTGGCCGCCCCAAGAAAAAGAATATAAAATGACAACAGCGCACCCGCCTCTTTGAATTGCTCTCCATAAACCATTTGAATTAAAGGTTCGGCATTAAAAAATGCAAACACAAAAATGGGGACTGTGAGAAAACTTGCGAACCCTACTATCTGGCACCAAATTTTGCTCATTCCTTTTTCAGAATCCCGCGTATAGGTTTCGGTCAAAATAGAGAAGGCCATCGGCCCCACCCCCATCATCACAAATGCCAACATACCTCCGAGTCCCGTAGCCAAATGGTAAAACCCAATCCTCTCCTGAGCCACCTGAAAGTAATTCATAAGCATGACATCGCTCTGCGTTATTAACCCAAAACTGAATAACGTGAGCATATAAGATGCCCATGCGAGAGATGGTAACTCTTTCAAATCGGGGGCCTCGGTTTCTCCCTTTAGATCACCGCATACCAGCCACATATAAACCAGAATGTTGATTGCAGTAGCAATAATATAAGCGTAGAGAATGCCATAAATCCCAAAATCCAGAACAATAAACAGTCCCAGAAAAGCCAGGTTCAAAAACGCGCATCCGGTTTCAGCCATCGATACGGTTTTGTATTGCAACCGCGTCATAAACAGAGTGCTTAAAAGTGAGTTCAAGGAAATGATCAAAAAATAAAGAATGAGGACTAGACGATACCCCATCAAATGCGGAGTTCCCATGAAATCCATATAATAAGGAGAGCAAACATAAATGAAAGCGCAGAACAATATGGAACTCGCGCCGCGTATTGCTAGCAACCTCTGAATCAGATATCTTGCCTGTCCACCGCTGGGATCCAGAACGTTCAATTCAGGAATTTTTTTATTGATGATGGTTTCTAGTCCGAACTGATTGAGCAGTCGAACAAAAGTGGGGATAACCAGAAGAGTCGCATATACTCCCAGCCTCTCTTTGCCAAGGTAACGGGCGAGAAGAATCGAAATGCCAAAGAGAAGAACCTGAACGCAAACCTTACCGAGAATGTTCCAAGAAATATTAGATATGAATCGCTGAAAGGAAGACAAATACGGTTACTCCAGATAGGGCGAGAACCCCAAAAATGATTCGAGCCCAGCTCCGATTTTAAAACATTACACGTTCTCGACCGCTTATTATACACTAGCCTTTACAATTATTTTTAACCTCAAAAAGGAGAAAGACCCTTGCAGTATAAAATACTTGTCGTAGCAGAGTTTAAAGGGCTGAATGAAGACTCCCTTGCCGAGGCCATTGGCAGACTGGAAGAACACGGCATGGAAAAAATCCCAACATTAAGTTCTACTTGGGAGTTCACTTGCGAAGCAGAAGATGAAACCGATGCCAAAGACAATGCCATACAGGCGTTTATCAATGTTGTTCGCACTTACCCTTGTGAGCTGGGGTTAGTCGTGCAAGCAGGGACCTCTCAAATTTTGCGACGCAAGAAGAAATTCGAGCCTTGAAAACAGCCCCTGTGGTATCATTGTTATTGATCCAAACAATACGGGAACAGCGGAGCTTTGCACAACCCCGAGGTCCTTCGATGAACTTAGGATGTCACCCTAAAGCCCCGTTACCGTCATGCTGAGCTTGTTGAAGCATCTCGTTTTCTCGTTTTACGACATATGCAAAACCCTCCCTTCACAGGGACTTGTTGCTATAATTCGACACTCAAAATGCCTTTGGGAGAAAAACCTTGAATATTATATTGAACAGTTATTGCAACCTAACCTGCAATTACTGCTTTGCAGATGAGTACATGGAAGAGACGGTAAAGACTCCGGGTAAATCCATGGAATACGATTATTTCCTCAACGATTTTCTGCCAAAAATCAAGAATACTCCGATCATCAACTTCATGGGTGGCGAGCCGACCTTGCACCCCAAGTTCACGGATATTTTTCGCAATACTTATGATGATATTTTACCCTACTCACATCTCAGTGTATTTACCAATGGCCTGATGCCAGATAAAGCTTTAGACCTGATGCTCGAAATGGCGGGTACAAATGGAGCAAGAACCAAAAACGTCGTATTCGCTATTCTCTTAAACTGGCAGACAATGGAGAACATTTCAGAAAAAAATCACGAGCGCTGTAAAGAGGTAGCAGAAAAAATGCTACGCACAAACGGTTATAGTGTCACTTTCAGCGTCAACCTATACTCAAAAGATCAGGACCTGGAAAAGCAGTGCGAAGAGATCGATGCCATATACCAGAAGGTTGGACTGCCCAAAGACAAGCTATACAAAATTCGGGTCAGCCCGGCATTTCCAATCATCGGTGGCGAAGCAAACGTTTATCTACCCATTCGCGATTACCCAAAAGTTGGCAGGCAAATGCTGAAAATTCTGCAACGCTTTCCACAAATGTGTTTTCGGTTCGACTGCTCATTTCCACCTTGTTTTCTGGATGAAATTGAGGAGGATCAGTTCTCGCTAACCGATCGGTTTTTTTTTCATGGCAACAAACAAGTGCCGCCGACAGAGGAATGGAAAAATAACGATTATTATTTTGGTTGCGCAGATGGTAGCCCAATGGATATCGACTCAAAAGGCGATTGCTTCAACTGTTTCCCGTTCCACAATTTAAAGCTGGGCAATGTTTCGGATTTTAAAGAAGTGAACTCAATCGCTATGGCACAAATGGGATCCAAATTCTTGAACACCGTGTTCGAAAAGACCGAAGCCAAAGAACCCTGTAAATCCTGCCCCCACTATATGGTGCGGTGCACAAGCGGATGTTTTGCCTACAACTTTATTGATGAAGAAGAACTTGCAGCAGTGACTAAAGAACCCGATTCAGCTTGATTTCTTGGCAAATGATGCCAACGTGGAATCCTTCATAAGTTCCCACGGGACCAAACACAGCTCCCTTTTTGAGGGACATATCTTCAAGTCCATCCATTATAAAATCATTGAGTTCGTCATTGTTCAAAGTTTTGAAACCACCACGAGGTTGCCGCGGATCATTCTTGTTCCAGCCCACTTCCAGCCAGCCCAAGTTCCCCCCATCTTCTTTAGATTCAGAGCAAATGCTGTACTTCTCCGTTAACTTCATCAACATTTGCGTCCTTGCGGCTTGGTTAGGCAAACTTTCAACCGTTTCTTTCAAAAGGTTGGCTACTTCTTCTTTCTCTACTAATATATGACGTATCTGTATCTGATGGGTCGCTCCCGCCATGGTTCCCCCATAATTTTAAAAAAATAAAAGGATTAAAGAATCCAATATAAAGGATTTACTCCCAAATTACTACCCGCTAGCGCGGGAGGCAACCCCAAAGTACTTTTCCGGCTGACAAATAGCTGACTGACCACAAGGCACTTTTCCCCAATTTCCTCTGGCCAAGCTTGATGAGGAATTGGATTTAGAGTATGTTACAAACATATGACAAATGATGATTCTAAAATAGTGTTGGCATCACAGTCGCCACGACGTGTGGAGCTTTTAAAAGAAATATCTGCTCAGTTCGAGGTGGCGCCCAGTTCCATCGAAGAAGTGCTGGACCCTGGATTACGTCCCGAAGAAAACGCCCAAAATTTAGCGCGTGCAAAAGCCGAGTCTATTGCATCCAATTTCCCAGACTGTTGGGTCATAGGTGCGGACACTCTGGTAACACTGGACCATGAAATTTTTGGAAAACCTGAAGATGAAGAAGATGCCAAACGAATTCTCAAAAAGTTAAGTGGCAGGGAGCATCTTGTCGTCACAGGAATATGTGTAGTGGGTCCAAAAAAAACGCTCGACAAAGCAGTGGTCTCTAAAGTTAAAATCAAACCCCTGACCGATCAGGAAATCGAAGACTACATCTCCACCGGTGAACCGATGGACAAAGCCGGAGCCTATGCCATTCAGGGAGAAGGTAATTTTATGGTGCGCTCTTTTTCCGGTTCCAAAAATAATATCATCGGGCTTCCCTTGGACGAACTTAAAATCCTGCTAAAGAAAACCTACCACCCTACTTACCGCGGCAGTTACGGATCAAAATCTTTTTAACCTCTTCCAAATTTCCGGGAATAGACCTATTACAAGGGCGGTTCGCCACAGAAAGGTCTTGACAAATCAAGGGTTTTGAGCATTTTAAAATCGCTTTGGCTCTCAAATTAACTTGCGCAAACTTGCTGATTATAATCTAATTTAAGAAACGGATACTTTGCGAGCCGCCAAAGGAAAACGGCTTGCTCTTTTGTTACTCAGGTAGGAAAATGAACAAGCATCAAAATATTCACGAAATTCAAGGGCGTTGCGATAAATGCCAGGGACCGATCTTTTTGAACCGCTCAATGGATTGGTATGGCAATAACGTTGTAACTCTCAATTGCTGGAATGGTCATTACAAGTGGATCAACATAGAAAACCTCGAAACCTGCGAAGATCTGGCACCCGAAACCAAACGCGATCTGGTAACTCATATAAGTTTTTTCAATTTGTAATGCTCTCAGGTATTACCAAACTGAAAACTATTCTTCCCCTTCTTTTTCTCGCAGCATGCTCTTTTGTTTCTCCTGCTCAGGCTCAAGACAATCCGCCTGCCAACATGGTTTTAATTCCGCAGGGTTATTTTCAGATGGGAACTTCATCGGGCAATGACGATGAAAAACCCATGCACTTTATCTACACCTCCGGTTTTTATATCGATAAGTACGAAGTCAGCAATCAGGATTACCAGGCTTTTATGGATGCCACCGGTCACCCGGCTCCTATTTTCTGGGACGACCCTCGGTTCAATGATCCGGAACAACCGGTGGTCGGAGTAAGCTGGCACGATGCTATGTCTTTCGCGAAATGGAAAGGTCGTCGTCTACCTACCGAAGCCGAATGGGAAAAAGCTGCGCGTGGCAACGATGGTCGCCTGTGGCCATGGGGTAGAAAATTTGATAAAGGATTTTTCTTTTTCTTTGTGAATATTTTTGGCGAAAACGATAAATACGCACATACCGCTCCTGTCAATTATTATCACTCAGGTATCAGTCCGTTTGGCTTATACAACACGGCTGGCAATGTGTGGGAATGGTGCCTCGACTGGTATGACGAAAATTATTACCGGGCTAGCCCCGAGATCAACCCCGAAGGCCCGCAAGGTCCACTGAAAATGAAAGTTCTTCGAGGCGGTTCCTGGGTGAACAGCATCGAAGGCGTAAAAGTGGTAAAACGCGCTCGCAATTTTCCACATATCAAGAATGAAATTTACGGTTTTCGAACCGTGCTTCCCCTTCCGTGAGTCCGCCTGAAAAAAAACTCGCTATTGCTTCCTAGTCGCTCAGCTGTTTTTTTTCCAACCGCTACGCTGGTTTTATTTTTCGCCCTGCCCTGTTTTTTCGTTAGAGACCCGGAAAAGAAATCTTCGCCTCCCGTTCAGCTTACAAAAGTGTTTGCCACTCTTAAAGAAATGTTCTCGCGCATAAACCATTACAAATCATTATTCCAATTCATCATCATTCACTTTCTTATTCTCGATGCGGTGAACACCATCATCGTTTTTATGGCTGTTTACGCTACAAAAGCAATAGGGTTAGTGGCGCACAATTCCTCATATCGTCCACCGTGGGGGCGATAGTATGCTCTGGATACCACTCAAACTTTGAAGTACCGTGCAGCAGTCACCTTACTTCTCTACATCGTCATCGTCGGGGCTTTCCTGTTTCGCAACTTCAGCCGCAATATTTCACAAGCCAAACAATTCGATTGACATCCCCCTTATGAATGATAAATTCCAAACAAGTCTCAAATTCCCTCTAATAGTTGAAAGGAACCCTCAATGAAAAGGTTCATTCCTTTAGTTTTCATATTCAGCATTTTACTTAGCAACCCAACCACTTTGGTATGGGCACACACGGGCCATAAACATGACACCCTCAAAGTCAAATTACCCGAAGTCGTGGCAAGAGTGAATGATCACGATATAAAAAGAGACCTTATAACTCGGGAACTTAAAAAAGCCGTCGAAAAGTACAAAAAAAGTGGGATGCCTCTGACTGCCGACCAGGAAAAATCTGCCGCCAAAACACTCATTGATGACGAAATTGGCCGTACTTTACTGGTACTCAAAGCAAAAGAATCAGGAATAAAGGTTTCTGAAGAAATGTTATTGGCAAGACTGAAAGAGGTCAAATCCAAATTCAAATCCGATGCTGTCTTTGAGCATCGCCTCGCTGACCGAGGTATGACTGTCGAGCAATACAAGCAGGAACTGGAAATCGATATGTTTATGGATCAGATCATTAAGAAAGAGATCGAACCAAAAATCAAAATTGCTGAAAAAGATTCCCGCGATTATTACAAAAAGAACAAGAGCAAGTTTGAAAGCCCTGAAAAAATCCGCGCCAGCATCATGCTTCTAAAATTCAACCCCTCAGAAGGAAAAGCCGGGGAACAAGCCGTCCTCAAAAAATTTGAATCGATTCTGGATCAGGTTAAAAACGGTACAGGCTTCGACGACATTGCAAAAAAACATTCACAAGATAGTCTGGCGGCAAAGGGAGGAGATTTAGGATTTTTCACACGCAAGCAAATGCTTCCAGCATTCAGCAACCGTGCTTTTAAAATGAAAGTCGGAGAAATCAGCGAAATATTCCGCACAGGACACGGTTTTCACGTCCTCAAAGTCACTGATAAAAAACCCGGTGGACTCAGTCCCTTCGAAGCAGAAAAGGCCAAAATCGAAAAATTCCTGACCAACAAAAAAGTCTCTCAAGCCACCCGGGACTATATCGAAACTCTTAAAAAACAAGCCAAAATCAAAACCTACTTCTAGTCAGCGTGACGCTGGACTCTATGGGTCGGTGCCCATAAAACCAAAAACACCGTCAAGCCCTTGACCATAGGCTCCTTGATCTTTTCCCACCCCTTAAAACACCACTCTTTACCCAGAAGCTTTTAGGTGATGGTTATGCGGTAAAAAGACTTGACCTATCGGCCCCACGCCGAGTGGATTGGTGGTAATAATCTGGATTTTATGGTAATCTTGTGCGCTTTAATATTCCCCAAAAATAACTATTTTTGATTGAGAGACTAGTGATATGAAAATTGGAGTTCCTAAAGAAATCCATGCGGGTGAAAAACGGGTGGCGACGACTCCTGAGGTCATCGGTCACCTTAAAAAACTCGGATTTGAAGTTCTTGTTGAAGCAGGTGCCGGAGCCGGAGCTCATTTCTCGGATTCGGCTTACGGCGAAGCTGGAGCAACCGTAGTCGATAATGCTAAATCTGTGTGGAACAATAGCGATATTGTTTTAAAAGTTCGCAGTCCTGAGTTGAACGGCGAAGAGATAAACCTTCTTAAAGAAGGACAGATTTTGATTTCGTTTCTCTGGCCGGCACAAAACCCCGATCTACTAAAAAAATTAGCAGACAAAAAAGTTACCGCAATAGCAATGGACATGGTGCCACGTATATCGCGTGCCCAGAAAATGGATGCCCTAAGTTCCATGGCAAACATTGCAGGTTACCGTGCTGTAGTGGAAGCCGCGCAAAATTTTGGTCGGTTTTTCACGGGCCAGATCACAGCAGCGGGTAAAGTTCCTCCTGCCAAGGTCATGGTCATTGGTGCCGGAGTTGCAGGCCTAGCCGCGATTGGAACCGCAAAGAGTATGGGAGCGATTGTACGCGCATTTGATACTCGGCCGGAAGTGAAAGAACAAGTTGAAAGTATGGACGCAGAGTTTCTAGAACTCGATTTCGAAGAAGAGGGTTCAGGCACTGGCGGTTATGCAAAAGTAATGAGTAAAGAATTCATCGAAGCAGAAATGAAACTCTTTGCCGAACAAGCTGCGGAAGTGGATATCATTATTACCACGGCTTTGATTCCCGGCAGACCTGCTCCAGAATTAATTAAAGAAGAAATGGTTATTTCCATGAAAGATGGCAGCGTCATTGTAGACCTTGCCGCCGAACAAGGAGGTAACTGCAAATTGTCTGAAGCGGGAAAAATCGTCAAGGTCCACGGTGTTTCTGTTATTGGATACACCGATTTGCCTAGTCGCATGGCAACACAAGCCAGTCAACTATATGGAACAAACTTGCGTCATTTGTTGACAGACATGTGTAAAGCAAAAGACGGCAAAGCTAAAGTCGACTTTGAAGATGAAGTCGTTCGTGGAGCCACGGCAGTGAAAGCAGGAGAAATTACTTTCCCGCCGCCAGCCCCGAAACTTTCGGCAGCACCTGCAAAACCGGTAGAGGAACCCGTCATAGTAAAATCTGTCGAAGAAGAATCTTCGGCGATGGGGCCTTTCATCACATTTGCTCTGGGTGCTTTAGGGCTGTTTGGCCTGGGAGCAATTGCGCCCGCCTCGTTCATGGCGCATTTCACGGTTTTTGTCTTGGCCTGTTTCGTTGGTTATATGGTTATATGGAATGTGTCGGCGGCTTTGCATACTCCGCTTATGAGTGTGACCAACGCTATCAGTAGTATCATTGTTCTCGGTGCCATTTTACAAATCAGTTCAGGGAATCAGGCCATCATTTGGGTGGCGGGATTCGCAGTGCTGATTACATCAATTAATATCGTAGGCGGATTTGCGGTAACGCGCCGCATGCTTGAAATGTTTCGCAGATAGGAGGCGACAAAATGAGTGAAGGAATCATAACTGCCTCTTATGTTGGGGCAACAATTCTTTTTATTTTAGCTTTGAGTGGATTGAGTAATCAGGAAACCGCAAGACGCGGCAACCTTTATGGAATGATAGGTATGGCCGTGGCACTAATCGCCACGATATCGGGAGTAACAGGTAACCTGGGAATCCTGATAGGCGGACTGGTTTTAGGTGGAACCATTGGCCTGATTCTGGCAAAGCGTGTACAAATGACGGAAATGCCTGAATTGGTTGCGATGTTGCACAGTTTGGTAGGGCTTGCTGCTGTATTGGTTGGGTTTGCAAATTTCATGGACCCTGAACGGTTAAGCCATTACACAGGTATTGAATTAACCATTCACGATGTGGAAACCTATATCGGTATTCTCATCGGCGCTATTACCCTATCGGGTTCAGTCATTGCGTTTGGAAAATTGAGCGGAAAAATTAGCGGTAACCCCATGTTATTGCCAGGGCGACATTTTTTAAACCTGCTTCTATTTCTGGGTTCCATAGGGTTGTGCGTTATGTTTGTCGATGAATCAGCAGCAGGTGGCGGAACAATGCCATTGCTGATTATGACGGGCATTGCATTGTTGTTCGGAGTTCATATGGTCATGGCAATCGGGGGTGCGGATATGCCCGTTGTTGTTTCCATGCTCAACAGTTATTCCGGTTGGGCTGCGGCGGCAACAGGGTTCATGCTCAACAACGATCTGCTCATCGTAACCGGTGCGCTGGTGGGTAGTAGTGGTGCGATTTTGAGTTACATCATGTGCCGTGCCATGAACCGCAAGTTCATTGCCGTAATCGCAGGTGGGTTCGGAACGACAAGTGGCGGCGGTGGCGGTGGCTCTGTAGAAGATCAGGGCGAAGTTGTCGAAGTACATGCTCCAGAGGTTGCAGCTTTATTGGCGGACGCGAAAGAAGTTATGATCATTCCAGGTTATGGAATGGCGGTCGCGCAGGCTCAGCATATCGTCAATGAAATCACGAAAACGCTTCGATCTAAAAAGGTGAACGTGCGTTTCGGCATTCATCCTGTTGCAGGGCGAATGCCCGGACATATGAACGTTCTACTGGCAGAAGCCAAAGTGCCTTACGATATTGTTTTTGAAATGGATGAAATCAATGACGACTTTCCGAAAATAGATGTTTCTATCGTTATCGGTGCGAACGACATTGTTAATCCATCTGCACAGACCGATCCAGATAGTCCGATAGCCGGTATGCCGGTTATGGAGTGTTGGTTAGGTGAAACGACCATTGTTCTGAAACGCGGTATGGCAACCGGTTATGCGGGAGTACAAAACCCGCTGTTCTTTAAAGAAAATACTCGGATGCTGTTCGGCGATGCCAAAAAGAGCCTTGATGAAGTTTTCAAAAACCTATAAATAAGTTCTTAGAAACCCTCTCGGCCTTCCTGATAAAGGAAGCTGAGGGGGGTTTTTATTTGACGCAGCCAGCACAATCCCATGGGCTTTATTGGTGACTTGAAATATGCTATTAATTTACCTCACTTCAAAGGAAACTCAAGCCCGATCGTATGAGGGCTTGATGGTCAGGGGAGGGTTGGGTTATCAATTCCGATTAAAAATCCACATCCCTCCCAACCGTCACTGAAGCAGTGCCCCTCATGATAGGGGAGGAGTTATAACCTTTTATCCATACAATATTCTGATTAGAATGCCAAAACCTGCCAATAAAAAAGAAATCTATTTAGGAATGACGTTGATCGGAACGACAGGGATTCTGATTGGATTAGTGATGGACAGTCCATTGCTAATGGCCATCGCTGGATTCTTAGGAACGGTAATTGGTGGCTTTGTCGGCTGGATCGGCGGAAGACGTTATATGATTATCGTCTGCCTGGGTTTATTGATAGGTGCTTATTTAGGTTACCGAACCGGGGATCGCGATATTCTAATCATCACGGCAGGAACAGGAGGTGCGATTGCAGGATTCATGGGCGCGCAAATCGAATCTTTTTTTAAGAAATGAACTACTTGCCGTTATCTATCCAAACATAATTTACACGGCCGAAATCAAACATGACGTTTTGGTCCCACACTTTTCCCACATCCTTTACAATCTGACTGTATTTCCAAGCTTCTCTACCTTGTACCTGGCTTTTTTTATCCGGCTCTCCCAAAGTTTTCAACACATCTTCTTTTCTTTTGTTCATGAAGGTCGACTCAAATTCAATGACCGTATAAATCTTTGTTTCTGCCTGAGCGACAGAAGTTTCCTCAGGTTCAGCCCTCAGGGTTTGCGGAACAAACAAAACCAAAAATACAATAGAAGCGAGTGTGAAAATAATTTTTTGAAATTTCATAAGTTGATTATGACTGAATTAAAAAAATTTATCTAGGCATACATTTTGGCTACGTATTTACCATAACCGTTGTAAGGAAGGGTCGCTCGAATGGCTCCGGTTCCTATCATCTTTTCGCGGTTTTGCGGCCAGCGTGGATGCGGGATGCGAGGGTCAACATTGGCGGTGAAATCGTATTCGAGTCCCTGCAAAGTTGTCCAGAACGTAGCGGGTCGATAGTCGATGAGTTCTATTTTCACGATAGATTTAATACTTTTAAATCCATACTTCCAGGGAACCGTCAGCCGGAGGGGGGCGCCGTGTTGTTTCGACAGCGGGTGCCCATAAATTCCTGTGACCAGGAACGCGAGGTCATTCATCGCCTCTTCTATTGTCAGCCCTTCGGTATAGGCCCAGGGCTCCCAAAAAGCCAGTTGCCCCTGCGCAGTGAAGGGCTGATAAAAAGTCTCCATTTTAACGTAGGTGGCGGATGATTTCGGCTCTACAAGTTTTAACAGTTCTTTAAATGGAAACCCTGTCCACGGTACCGCCATCGCCCAGGCTTCAACACAGCGAAGGCGATACAGCCTTTCTTCTATCGGCATGGTCCTTAGCAGATCATCAATATCTAGAGTTTTGGGTTTCTTGACGAGCCCACCCACTTCCACTGTCCATGGCCTCGTATTTAGTTTTTGCGCGTAATGGACAGGATCGATTTTGTCTGACCCGAATTCATAGAAATTATTATAAGTACCTGATATTTTTTCGTCCGTTAAGGGTCGATCGAGTTCAAATTCTGGATTGCGTTTGGAGGGATAAAGAGCTTTTTCAGTTTCGTTCCAATTAATTTCGGGGAGAGTGTTTGGGATGTTAGAAGGACCGCATCCATATAATGCGCCGACCATTGCCAGGCTAGTCAACGCAGTGCCCTGGATGAATTCTCTCCGCCTCAAGTATACAGACTCAGGGGTGGCTAGGTTCTCAGAAATCTGCCAGTCTTTTTTCTGAATAAAATTTGGCATAGAGGGACTCATTTATAGGAAGCAAAGGGCAACCCCCTCAGTCCCCCTTCTCAGGGGGAAGTCAATTTAATGACCCCTCTGATAAGGGACGTAAAATAATTTCAGCTCTCATATTAACTGGTAACCCAGTCATCGATGGCTTTTAAATACTCAGGCAGTCCTTTTTGAATGGGCAGGGAAATAATTTCAGGAACATCGTAACTATGATTGCGTTTCACCCATTGCTCCAAGGCTTCGTAGCGATCTTGCCGGGTTTTAACGATCAACAGAATTTCATTGTCTATATGAATCTTTCCTTCCCAATGATAAGTCGACTGGATGCCTGGAACGGTGTTGACGCAGAAAGCTAGTTTTTCTTCTACCAGCCCACGGCTCAATTTCTCCGCTTCCTCCTTGGACCCTGCGGCAATAAAAACAACGCAATGCTCATTCATGCGAACTCCCTTTGTTAAAGCACAAATTTTAGCAGGAAAAATCCTAACACGAGCAAAACGAAAAATACGATACTGAACAAATTGAAATATTTCTCAATCAATAACTTGATGGGCGGCCCAAATTTATAGATTAGGAATCCCACCAGAAAAAATCGCGCAGAGCGGCTGATCGCTGAAGCTGCAACAAAAGTCGTAAAATCGATTTTAAACGTCCCAGCGGCAAGGGTGAATATTTTATATGGCAACGGTGTGAATCCAGCTGCGGCTACTGCCCAGCCCTGATGCTCGTTGTAGAGCCCGCCTATTTTATCGAACGTTTCCTGTAAATGGTAGAAGTCCACAATTTGCTGACCGACGATATCCATAAATTGATAGCCTATAAAATATCCAAACATTCCGCCAAACACAGATGCAATGGAACAAAAAAGAGAGAACCGCATCCACAATGCAGGAACGGCAACGGTCATAGCGATCAACAAGATGTCGGGAGGGATAGGAAAAAACGATGACTCGACAAAAGAGATGACGCAAAGCGCAGGCAAGGCATAAGGCGTTACCGCCCAGTGCAAGACCCAGTCGTAGGCAGATCTGAATAATTTCATGTAAGGAATTTGGAGTAAAGGTTAAAGAAGGTTTAGGGGGTCAACATCTATGGACAGTTTTATTTTCCCGTAGGCTTTCGGTTCATTGAGCTCAGGACATTTTAGCAAAATGCTTTGTAATTGTTTCATATTTCCGCTACGCAATAGTAGGTGCCAGCGATATTTATTTTTTATCCAGTAAAGCGCCGCTTTAGAAGGCCCAATCAACTCCACCGATTTTTCTCTGGAAACTAAACGCGAAAGAGATTGCCAGAGTTTTTCTATAGCGTTTTGACCCTGGGTCTCATTTTCGCAAACAACCTCCAAGGCTATCATTCTCGTATAGGGTGGGTAGTTCAATCGTTTTCTGAGTTTCAGCTCTTTATCGTGAAAAGCATTTACATCATGTTCTATAACGAACTCAAACATATAGTGATCGGGGTTATTAGTCTGGATGAGGACTTTTCCCGGCACCTTGCCACGTCCCGCCCTGCCTGCGACTTGCGTCATCAATTGAAATGCTCTCTCGCAGGAGCGGAAGTCGGGAATATTCAGAGCGACATCAGCAGCCACCACCCCTACCAATGTGACATTGGGGAAGTCGTGGCCTTTGGTAATCATTTGCGTGCCAATGAGAATATCAATCTCGCCTGAGTGCATATCGCGATGCATATTGGCAAATGCGGATTTACTTTGTGTTGTATCTCGATCAAGACGGGTGACCTTTGCTTTGGGAAACAATTTTTTCGTTTCCTCTTCCAGCTTTTGAGTGCC
>DUZG01000029.1 GCA_013349585.1 Nitrospinota bacterium
AGGGCTTTCTTATTATTTCTTTTTTCGTGGTTGTTCAAAAACCATTTTCGACCGATTGCTGAATAAAAACACGGACCTTCTTTACCATTTTTCTCTGGAAATAGGGTTTTTCAGGGACGACTACGTAATACCGCTTTTTTCTTTCATAATACCGGATTGTTTGGGTTTTGTGGTTCGACCTATCCAATGTATAATCGAATAAATTTTCCAACCCAAGTTGGGTTCCGAAGACAATAATCTGCAAGGAGGAATGATGGGCGACAAGGATAAAGCGCTGGAGTTGGCACTCGCACAAATCGAAAAACAATTCGGTAAAGGCTCCATTATGAAACTGGGGCAAACCGGAAGTCTCAAAGGAGTGGATGTCATTTCTACCGGTTCTATTTCACTTGATAGTTGCTTGGGGGTTGGTGGGGTTCCAAAAGGACGGATTGTTGAAATTTACGGTCCAGAAGCTTCGGGAAAAACCAGTCTCACCTTACATATCATTGCAGAAGCCCAAAAAGCGGGTGGCGTGGCAGCTTTCATTGACGCAGAACATGCTCTCGACCCAGATTATGCACGAAACCTGGGTGTCAATACAGATGATCTTCTTCTTTCTCAGCCTGATACTGGAGAGCAAGCTCTGGAAATCGTGGAAGTGCTTATCCGCAGTGGCGCGGTGGACGTCATCGTTGTCGATTCGGTTGCCGCACTGGTCCCGAAAGCAGAACTCGATGGAGATATGGGCGATTCGCATATGGGACTGCAAGCTCGACTCATGTCGCAAGCCATGCGGAAACTGGCAGGTGTGATCAGTAGATCGAATACCTGCCTCATCTTTATCAACCAGATTCGCATGAAAATTGGTGTCATGTTTGGAAACCCGGAAACCACTACAGGTGGAAATGCACTAAAGTTTTATTCTTCCGTGCGTATAGATATCCGCCGAATTGCTGCCCTAAAAGACGGCGATGAAGTCATCGGAAACCGTACACGCGCCAAGGTAATAAAAAACAAAGTCGCCCCACCTTTCCGAAATTGTGAATTTGATATTATCTACGGTAAGGGCATATCTAAATATGGAGACCTTCTCGATCTTGGTGTCACCAACGAAATCATCACAAAAAGTGGCACCTGGTTTTCATACAAAGAGGACCGGATAGGACAGGGAAGAGAAAACTCAAAACGGTTTCTTTCGGAAAATCTCGACATGGCCAACGACATCGAAAAACAGTTGCGTGAAAAGCTTGGCCTGACGAAATCAGATGAGGCACCTTCTGAAACGGCCCCCGCTGAAGAAGAAGCTACACCCAAAAGCAAAAAAACCGGAAAAACCGAATAGTCGATGCCAGATCCTGAAGCATTTAAAAAAGCAAAAAAACATGCGCTGCGATATATCTCCTATAGGGACCGCAGTAAATTGGAGGTCACGCAATACCTTGAGAAAAAGGAATATTCTCATCCTGTTATTCAACAAGCCCTGGAAGCCCTTGTAAAACTTAATTACGTAAACGATCAAAGGTTCGCTTTAGAGTGGGGCCGATACAAAATTAACAAACAAAAACTTGGCAAAAGTCGGTTGTATGTGGAATTGTTAAATAAAGGAATAGACAAGGAAATACTTGAAAACATCATAGGAATCCTTTACGAAGACACCTCCGAAGCAGAGCTTGCAACAGAATGCGCGCGCAAAAAAATGAATTCTTTAAATGGCGTTGAAGAAGAAAAAAAGAAAAGGCGACTGATTCAATATCTAAAACGAAAAGGATTTTCTGTCGATATTATTAACCAGTCGTTAAAAACAGTATCTGAAACCGAATCCCAAAAAAACCATTGCCCTTTCTAAACCTGGGTCAGAATTAATTCAATATGGAATTTATCAACACAATTCCATATCCTTTGATAGCGGTCGCCATATTTATGTTTGGGCTGGCAATCGGTAGCTTTGCCAATGTTTGCATCTATCGCTTACCAAAAAAAGAATCCGTTGTTTTTCCAGTATCGCATTGCACCGCCTGTTCGGCTCCTGTCCGACCTTTCGACAATATCCCGGTTATAAGTTATTTAATCCTCGGCGGAAAATGCAGGGATTGCAAAGAAGGCATATCTGTTATTTATCCGATCATCGAGGCCATCACCGCCCTGCTCCTTCTTGCTGGGTTTATAAAATTCGGGATGACCTTTGATTTGCTAGTCTATACAGTGGTGGCCCCGGCATTGGTCATAATCACTGCAATTGACATCGAGCATCAGATCATTCCAGATGTTATAACACTTCCGGGAATTATTCTGGGCCTTGCTGCAGGCAGTTACACGATCGGGTACATCGACTCATTTTCGGGATTTTTATTAGGAGGAGGACTATTCTATCTCCTCGCTGTTTTGAGCAATGGCGGAATGGGCGGAGGGGATATTAAATACATTGCCGCTGCAGGAGCCCTTGTAGGTTGGCAGAAAGTGTTGCTGATTATTTTTATCGGTGCTTTTTTGGGGTCTATCGTCGGATTGTTTCAAATAGCAGCGCAGAAAAAATCCAGAAAAAGCCTCATTCCTTTTGGTCCGTTTCTGGCGGCAGCCACTTTGATCACATTGATTTATGGAAATCTTCTGATAAAATTTTATATAGATAATCTGGCAAGCTAACTAAAGGGAATAGAATATGGATCAGGACGAAACAAAACAGGATTCGCCAAACAAACCCGGATCGCACGACGAAATAGAAAAGTTAACGGCAACTCTAATTCAAGTTTCCGGCGAACTGAATACGATCAAAGCCAGCATCCAAAAAAGAAAAAGTGAAATAACGACTCTTAAAATTCTTTTTTATATGGGACTTGCCGTTCTACTAGTCGGGTTCATTTATACCAACCAGATCCTACAACGCGCCCAATCTCTTAATCTAAAAACAAATATTGTTACTCTTCAAAACAGTATCAATCATAATCTTCTATCCTTGGAAAGAAAATTACACGATAAAATCACAACCCTTGAAATTAAGACGAATGGTCTCGATTTGCATGAGTCCATCAAAAATATGAATCGTGCGCTAAGCTCGTTACGCCCTGAAACTCAAACTACAAACGCAATGATAAAAAAAGTACAAAGAGATTCGCAAGAATTAAGTAACATGATTCTTAACCAACAAAATGAAGATAGTTTTGCTCCTGAAGCAGTTCCTTGACAATTTATTCTCTATCAAGCTAAAGCAAAAATTTCTTCTATCTTTTTATCGTTCTCAATTGAAGGCTGCCAACCTATTGCTTTCAGGTTTTCTTCCACCTGCGCCGAGTTTTTAACCCCCACAACCGCTGTCGCAAGTCCGGGTTGCCTCAGTACCCAGTTGATAGCAGTCTGCCCACAGGTCTTCCCTTCTACACCAGCAATTTCTTTTAGCTGATCCACCTTGCTGATATTTTCAACAAATCCTTCGCCTGTAAAAGTTCCAATAATGCCTTTACTGCGCCAGTCTTTAAATTTGGTATCTTTGTCGTACTTGCCTGTCAGCACCCCGGAAGAGAGAGGACTGTAAGCGATTATTCCAATGCCGTGTTCAATACAAAGCGAAACTGTTTCTTTTTCGATTTCCCGAGCCAGCAAACTATACTCCGGTTGCAACGAAACAATTTTTCCGTATTTAAGACATTCCTTTATTTGCGCTGCCGAATAATTACTCACCCCAATGCAACGGATTTTACCTTGCTCCTGTATTTCAAGCAGTGTCTCCATAGTTTCCTGCTGCGTGGTTTCTGCATCTGGCCAATGAACTTGATAAAGGTCAATCCGATCTGTATCCAATCGTTTGAGACTAAGGTCAATCTCTTCCAAAATAGATTTTCGGCTTGCATCTTTTCGTAACGAACTCAACGACTCCTTACACCACCTCAGACCGCATTTTGTAGCCAGAATAACCTTATCCCGGACAGGCTTAAGAGCCTTACCGATTAATTCTTCCGAGTGCCCAAACCCATAAACGGGTGCCGTATCAAAAAAGTTGATACCCAGATCAAAAGATTTTTTAATAGAGGCGATGGATTTTTTATCTCCTTCCGTTCTCCAGAAAGGTGCACCACCGATACCCCAAGCCCCATAACCAATGACCGAAACCTCTAATTCACCTAACTTCCTGTATTCCATAATAGCCGCCATAAAAATATTAGATTGTATGTTTGAAAAACTTTTCCCAATGCAAGGAAGATACTATTATAATCTTAACTTCAGTTATCAAAATTTTTTATTATTGGAGTTTATGAAATCTCTTTTAAGAGTTCTAAGTTATTTAAAGCCCTATCGAAAAAAAGTTGGATTCACCCTTGCCCTGGCAATTTCTACAACTTTGCTGGATTTAGTTCCTCCCTGGTTAATCAAAGTAATTATTGACAACCTTGTAGAGACCACAGAAATGCCGGGGGTTTATTGGCCTGTCATCGGACTTGCCTTTGTCTATTTAGCTCGCAATTTTACTAATCATAAACGCATTATTATCAACAACAAGGTGGAGCAAGACGTAGTATTTGACTTGCGCTCAGAAGTTTACCGCTCCCTTCAAAAACTTTCTTTAAGTTATTTTGAAAGCCGTTCTACAGGCGAACTCATGTCGCGCGCCAATGATGATGTTAATTACGTTGAAAGAATTTTTATCGATGGTGTCGAACAGGTCGTCACTGCAACTCTGACCCTTGTCGGCATTTCTATAATACTTTTTTATATGCACTGGAAACTGGCCCTGGTAGCCCTGCTGCCTATTCCTTTTCTTATTTATGGGGCATGGATTTATACCGCAAAAGCGCACAGTCAATATCATGTGGTTCGAAAACGAGCCGCCTCAATGAATGCAAAATTGCAGGATTCCATTTCAGGAATTCGGGAAACTCTTTCCTTCAATCGCCAGCTTCACGAAGTCAAACAATTTGATAAACGTAGCCGCGATTATTGTGATGGCACTCTTGCTGTAATGCGTATATGGGCTATCTATTCACCCACAATGATGTTTCTGGGTTCCCTTGGTACAGTATTGATTCTTTTATTCGGTACGGGTCTGGTACAAGCAAATGAAATAACGGTGGGTTCTCTTGTTGCCTTTGTCGGTTACCTTGCTTTATTTTATACACCGATCAACCAATTGCATTCAGTCAACCACATGCTACAACATGCACTGGCCTCTGGAGACAGGCTATTCGAAATCATTGACACAGTTTCCGATGTAAAAGAAAGTTCAAATGCCATCCTGCCTTCGACGAACGTACTAGGAAGAATTCGATTTGATCGGGTTAATTTTTCATATATCAAAGAAAAACCCACGATCAAAAATATCGAAATTTCTATATCGGCAGGAGAAAAGATTGCGTTGGTCGGGCATACAGGTAGTGGAAAGTCGACCCTCGTCAAATTACTCATGCGATTTTACGACGTGGACTCAGGAAAGATATATCTGGATGAACATCCGGTTAAAGATTTAAAAATTTCCTATCTGAGAGAACAAATCGGCTTAGTTTCCCAAGATCCATTTTTATTCAACGGCACAGTCGCAGAAAATATCCTTTATGGCTACATTGAAGCAAGCAGAGAACAGGTTATTGAAGCCGCTATCGCGTCTCATGCACACCCATTTATAATTAAATTGCCCGAGGGTTATGATACGCAAGTTGGAGAACGAGGTGTAAAACTTTCAGGAGGGGAAAAACACCGAATCGCTATTGCCCGTACTTTCCTAAAAGATCCGCCCATCCTCATATTGGATGAAGCGACTTCTACAGTAGACACAAAAACAGAACATCATATTAAAGAAGCATTGAACAGGCTAATGTCAGGGCGGACGACGCTGTTCATCGCGCATCG
Organism: Nitrospinota bacterium; assembly: GCA_013349585.1. Classification (GTDB taxonomy): domain Bacteria; phylum Nitrospinota; class Nitrospinia; order Nitrospinales; family VA-1; genus UBA8687. The sequence goes on from DUZG01000029.1 coordinate 5,818, forward strand.
GCTATCTACACTCGAAGGAGCAGACAGGATTCTTGTAATGCGGGATGGAGAATTAGTTGAGACAGGGGTTCATGATGCCCTGATTAGGATCGATTCAGAGTACGCGAATCTTTTCCAGCATCAGACTCATTTATAGAAAGAAAATTAAGCTCCAACCTCAATAACTTTGCCCATTTGACGGAATTTTTCTTCGCGTAACTCGACCAACTTATCGGTGTCTATTTCTTTCAAGTCAGACAAAGTGTTTCTAAGTGTCTTTTTTAAACGGATGGCGGCTTGCTTATGGTTCCTGTGGGCTCCGCCTAAAGGCTCGCGCACAATCTGGTCAATGATTTGAAATTTCAACAAATGGTTTGCTGTCAAGCATAAGGCATCTGCAGCTTGTGCGGTTTTTTTCTTGTCTTCCCAAAGTATGGAAGCACAGCCTTCAGGAGAAATCACCGAATACACGGAATGTTCTAGCATAACGATTCGATCACCCACCCCTATCGCTAAGGCTCCCCCTGAACCTCCTTCGCCAATCACCACACAAATTATAGGGACTCGTAACTGAATCATGGTGAACATATTTATGGCAATGGCTTCTGACTGACCTTTTTCTTCTGCATCAACACCTGGATAAGCTCCCGGAGTATCAATAAAGGTAATAATTGGCATATTAAATTTTTCTGCCATTCTCATCAAACGAAGTGCTTTACGATAGCCCGAGGGTTGCGACATGCCAAAATTCCGGGCAATTTTTTCATCCATACTTCTACCTTTTTGATGACCTACAACCATCACCGATGAATCGCCAAACTGGGCAGGACCAGCCACAATAGAAGGTCCATAGCCCCCATGTCGATCACCATGCAACTCGAAAAAGTCTGTAAATATATGATTGATATAATCCATCATATGAGGCCGGTCCGGATGTCGCGCTACCATAGTCCTATCCCAACCTTTCAAATTGGAATAAACATCGTGCTTCATTCTCCGGAGTTTCTTTTTCAGTTTTGCAATCTCATCTGTAATATCGCCAACACTGTCATACATATGTGAAAGAGACACTAGATCGTGTATCTGTGTTTCCAATGCAAAAATTTCTCTTTCAAAATCGAGTATCTGAACCATAATTAAATATAAAGATTAATATGTGTTTTTATTATCCTACTAGTAAAAACCAAAAATTGGGTGAACTAAATTCTGCAGTATTTTTGATTCATTCAACGCCTGTGCGCCTTCCGTACCTATTTTATTTTGCCCCAATTTCAACGATTCAAGATTGGTTAAATTTGGGGACCCCGCAATTGCCCGTGCACCTTCATCACCTATACGATTAAAATTTAAATCCAACTTTTTCAATTTCCCCAGGCTACTGGAACCAGCAAGAGCCTTAGCCCCTGCATCAGTAATATTATTTTTAGACAGATTCAGCGAAACCAATCGCTTTAATTTTTCTGATCGCGACAGCGCAATTACCGAAACATCCGTTAAGTCATTATTTTTCAAGTCCAGTCTCTCCAGTTTATTTGCGAACGAAGACTGTAATAAAACATCCACTCCCAAATCGCCAATCAGTCCAGCGCCTACCTCATTCAGTCTGTTGGTGCGATTCAGACCTTTGAGCCACTCCATTAACTGGAAACGTTTCCAAGCATCCTTGGCGGATTTTCTAATGGGGTTGTAAGTCAATTCGATCTTTTTCAGGTTTTTCAGTTTCGTGGAGTGAGTGAGCTGTATAGCTCCTGGTCCATATATTTGATTGTAGTTCAGGTTCAACTCCTGCAACTGGGTTAAGGTATCTGACTCAGCAATCAAGCCTGCTCCCTTATCCGAGATTTGATTATGATATAAGTTTAAAACCTTCAAGTTTGATAACTGTTTTGATCGGGAAATATACTCGACACCAAGATCGGTGATATTATTGTTTTCAAGATAAAGAGCAGTGAGTTGATCAAGGTTTTTTGATTCCGCCAAGGCACGCACACCTTCATCGCCAAAGTGCCCCTTATAAAGAATCAAGGTCGAAACTGTTTTTAATAAAGAAGACCCCGCCAGATAGGCAACGCCTTCATCTCCCAAATTTTTAGCATTGATTCTAAGCACCTGATCGTTTCGCTTCAGTTTTTTTTGGATATACTTTTCGATTTCTTCTCCCGTCATCAGGGGAGACGCAAAACCTAAAGCGAAGAAACAGAGAAAGGGTAATAAAATTTTTAACCTATATAGTTTCATTTTCAATGAATATATTTAGAGTAGAACGAATTGGTTTATATAACTATTCTACCGATCATTAGAACTATTTTCAATTTCTCTTAGACGCGCTTCCAACTCTCGAACTTTCTTTGCAAGATCAGGAAGTTTCGGCAAAGTAGCCATATACTTTTTCCATGTCTTAGAGGGAACCGCTGGCCAACCACTAACTACGGCTTTGCTTTCAATATCTCGAAAGGTTGCTGATTTTGCGGTCATTGTCACCTGGTCACCGATCGTCACATGATCGACCACACCTACCTGCCCTGCCAATACAACATGGTGCCCCAATGTGCAGCTTCCTGCAAGCCCCACCTGTGCCACCAGAATGGAATGCTCGCCTACAGTGCAATTGTGCGCAACTTGTACCAAGTTATCTATTTTTGTTCCTGCCTTAATAAGGGTGGTTTCCATAGCAGCTCGATCAACGCAACTATTCGCACCAATTTCCACATGGTCTTCGATCACCACGCAACCAAACTGGTTGATCTTATAATGGCAACCCTTTTCATCTAAAGTGTAACCAAATCCATCGGCACCTATTACCACCCCTGCATGTAGAATGACGTGATTCCCCAAATTAGAATTACGATAAAGTGTGACATTGGGATGCAACGTGCAATGGTCTCCCACTTTACAATTATCGCCAATTACCACATTCGCATGCAAAACAACATCATCGCCTATAGAAACATCATTCCCAATGCAAACTCCTGCAGAAAGTGTGACCTTCTCTCCAAGCTTCACATTATTTCCTATGGCAGCACTGGGATGAACTCCCGGCTGCGGTCTGGGTTCCGGATTAAATTCCTTAATCAAACGCGCAAAGGCAAGTTCTGGATTTGCCACAACGATTTGCGGGATCGAGATATCGACAGGTTCCATAACCAAGACTGCCGAGGCTTGCGTATTTTTTAATGCTTCAAGATATTTATTTTGCATGAGAAAAGTAATATCCCCTTCTCTAGCATTCTCGACTCCACGTGCACCACTAATTTCTACAGCATCCTCCCCTACCAAGGTTCCGGACACTAATGAAGCAACCTGTTCCAGCTTCATGTTTCCCCCTTCCAGATTTTCAAAGCAGTTTTCAATAAAACTTTAATCAAATAAAATCAAATTACCAGATTTTGTTTGATCGGATTGAGCTTTCCGCAAACCAGTTCTAGTACTCTGTCCAACTGACCCGCGACTCTTTGACTATGCGTAACAAGAACGAACGTCTGGTTGAATTCTTTATTCAGTTTGCGAATCAATTCTATCAATTGGTCACTAGCATGGGTGTCCAAATTCCCGGTAGGCTCATCTGCCAATAACAAATCAGGCTGATTCATCAATCCTCTTGCCAAAGCGACACGCTGGCTTTCTCCACCAGACAATTCTCCGGGTTTATGAGACATCCGGTCTTGCATACCGACTTCACATAAAAGATATTCTGCTCTTTCCCTAGCGACCGATTTCTGTTTATTTTGAATCAAAGCAGGGAACATTGCGTTCTCCAAAGCCGTGAAGTCAGGTAATAGATTGAAAAACTGAAAAACGAATCCAACGTGAACGTTGCGGAATTTTTCCAGAAAAGAGTTCCCTTGCCGATAAATATCATGCCCCTTGAATATCACTTTCCCATTCGCCGGTTGATCCAATCCGCCGAGAACATGCAACAACGTACTTTTACCCACCCCCGATGCACCTACGATTCCCAAAACCTCTCCAGAAAGCACTTTCAAATTGGCCTCTTTGAGGACATGGATCGTCTCGCGTTTGGTAGCATAGCTTTTGTCTACAGCTACCATTTCGATCAGGCATTTTCTATCTATTTTATCAGGGTCACTCATAACGTAGGCCATCTACAGGATTCAGCCGGGAAGCGCGCCACGCCGGATACAAAGAAGCTAAAAAACAAATTAAGATAGAAAAAATTATAATAAGAAATGAATCCAGATATTGAATTTCAGAAGGTAGCTTATCGAGGTAATACACATCGCTCGGGAAAGCAGTTATGCCAAATATACTTTCAATAAAACCGACTATTTCATTGAGATTAGGAACAATGGTGAATCCGCCGACACAACCGATAAATGTCCCCGTTACACCTATGATCAAACCCTGCATACTAAAAATTTTCATTATGCTGGTACGCGATGCTCCCATCGATTTTAATATTGCGATCTCTTTTGTTTTTTCCATGACCACCATAAAAAGCGTGCTCACTATATTAAAAGCCGCCACCAGGATAATTAAAATTAAAATAATGAACATGACAATTTTTTCAAGACGCAAAGCAGAAAAAAGATTTTTATTCATCTTCATCCAATCCCTTGCGTAGTAAGGAAAACCAAGAGTTTCCTGCAGAGATTCCGCGATTTTATCTGCATGGTCTATATCATCCACATGAATTTCAACGCCACTCACAGTTCCTTTCATTGCAAAGAATTTTTGCGCCGAATCGATGGAAATGAAAGCCAGACTGGAGTCGTATTCAAACATTCCCGATTCAAAAAATCCAACCACTTTAAAAAGTTTTATTTTCGGCACCAAGCCCATGGGAGTCAATCGGGATGCAGGAGAAACCATTGACACCGCGTCATCCATTCGCACACCTAACTTTTGCGCCAGTTCCTTCCCGAGAATAATATTATCTCGCCGAGGGCCTTTGGATGCACTCTTACTTTTTTTCAACATCGCAATATCACCTTGAATCAGATTTTTCTCAAGATCTGAAACCATCGCTTCCCGGTCAGGGTCAATACCACGAACAACTACACCCGAAGAGCTACCACCAAACGTCAGCATCACCTGATTGAGAATAAATGGAGCGGCGGCCTTGACCCCTTCGGCCTGCATCACCTTTTTCAAAACGGATTCATAATCATCCATTCCCGAGCGGGTGATATTGGTAACAACAATATGGCTATTGGTTCCAAGGATTTTATCGCGAAGGTCTTTCCCAAAACCTGACATAACAGCAATGACCACGATCAACGCCATCACTCCGAGAGCGACACCACCGACGGATATCCAGGTATTTAGGGAGATAAACTTTTGCGTACGCTTGGCTTTGAGATGGCGCAGGCTGACAAAAAGCTCAAAGGACATATAAGGGGTGAATCAAGGACTAGGTCCCTGATTCCTTTTTCAATTGAGGGAAAAGGATCACATCACGAATGGAAGGGCTATCGGTAAACAACATAACCAATCGGTCAACACCAATGCCTTCCCCAGCCGTTGGTGGCATACCGTATTCCAGGGCGCGGATAAAATCATGGTCCATCCAGTGAGCTTCGTCATCACCTGCCTGACGCTCTGCTACCTGCCCTTCAAATCTTTTCTTTTGGTCTATCGGATCATTTAACTCGGTGTAAGCATTGGCTATTTCCTTGCGACCAATAAAAAGTTCAAACCGCTCAACCAACTCCGGGTCGTCTTCCTTTTGCTTGGATAGAGGTGACAAGGCTAACGGATAGTCCGTAATAAAAGTGGGTTGAGACATTTTTGGTTCCACAAAATGATCGAACAGTTTTGCGAGAATTTTTTCATGGCTGTCCTTTTTATCCAACGCCACTTTATTTCCTAGGGCAAATGCCGCCGTTTTTTCTGGATCGCCCAGATGCTCCTCAGCAATGCCTCCAATATCAATCAAGGATTGCCTGAAGGTGCAACGCCGAAATGGCTGGGAAAAATCAATCGTTTCTGTCACCGATTCACCATTCACAACGCTCGTGTAGGGGAACTTAAAATCGTTATTTGGAAAAACCTTTTCACTAATGACACGAAAAAGGTCTTCTGTTAAATCCATCAGATCATTGTAGTCGGCATAAGCAGTATAGAACTCAACCATAGTGAACTCAGGGTTGTGCTCAGTCGATATGCCTTCGTTGCGAAAATTCCGGTTAATCTCGTAAACTCTTTCCATTCCCCCAACTACCAGCCGCTTCAAATAAAGTTCCGGCGCGACGCGGAGATAAAGATCCATATCCAAAGCATTGTGATGCGTTTTGAAAGGTCTAGCCGTGGCACCCCCGGGGATAGACTGCATCATTGGAGTCTCGACTTCGAGATAATCCCGCTCATTCAAGTAATCACGAAGCGCGGAAATAATTTTACTGCGTAGAACGAAAACTTTTTTGACATCCGGGTTAACGATTAAATCTACATAACGCTGTCGATAACGCAACTCAACATCTTTCAGTCCATGCCATTTTTCCGGAAGGGGTTGCAGAGATTTGGACAGTAAAGTGACCTTGCTTGCAAACAGGGTTAGTTCTCCTGTTTTTGTTTTGGATATTCTTCCGTTGATTCCAATGATATCCCCGATATCAAATTTTCCGAATATCTCGTAGGCTTCTTCGCCTAAAGCATTTTTATTGATAAAGACCTGAATTTGTCCGGCGGAATCCTGAATATTGACAAAAGTCGTTTTACCGTGCTTGCGCCGAGTCATAATCCGACCAGCAGCTATACAGGTATGATCCTTTTCATCGAGTTCTTCTTTACTACCCTCATCAAATTTCTGCACCAGCGATTGAATAGAGGTGTCTACTTTAAACCGATTGATGTAGGGAGCAATTCCCTTCTCTCTCAGGTCTGCAAGCTTTTCATGCCTGAGTTTGATCAAATGTCCTAATTCTTCCATGAGCTGAATTCAGTTCTTTTTTGAGTTATATGGGAAACTGGCTATTATTTGAAATAGCCTATTATTATCTAGCAAACTCGGTAAATCGAGATTCACGAACCACAGTGACTTTAATTTCACCGGGATACGTCACCTCTTTTTCAATTCTCTTTGCGATATCGCGTGCGAGGATATTAGCACTTTGATCATCGGTTCCACTAGGTGTAACGATGATACGAACTTCTCGACCCGATTGAATTGCAAAAGTTTTTTGCACACCCTTAAACGAATCACCAATTTCTTCCAGCTGCGTCATACGTTTAACATAAGTTTCCAGCATCTCGCGTCGCGCCCCCGGTCTTGACGCAGAAATCGTGTCGCCTGCAGCAACAAGGACTGCGTAAGGAGATTCTGCTTCACAATCTTCATGATGCGCCGCGATGGCATTTAACACAAAAGGATGTTCGCCATAGCGTTTAGCAATATCTACCCCTAAAGAAGTATGAGTTCCATCGGTTTGATGATCGATAGCCTTACCAATATCGTGCAACAGCCCTGCACGCTTCGCCATGTTTTCATTTAAACCAAGCTCAACCGCAATGGCTCCACAAACAAATGCAACCTCCTGAACATGTTCGAGAACATTCTGTGTGTAACTTGTTCGATACTTGAGCCTGCCAAGTAGCTTGACCATTTCAGGATGCACATTATCAATCCCAACGTTCAGGACCGCCTGCTCTCCCGCTTTTTGAATTTCTTCAGTCACTTCTTTTTTGCATTTAGTGACTACATCTTCTATTCGGCCAGGATGAATGCGGCCATCAAGAGTTAAATGTTCGAGAGCCCGTCGCGCCACTTCCCGTCGAATCGGATCAAACCCGGAGAGTACTACCGCACCCGGTGTGTCGTCGATGATCAGATCGATTCCTGTAGCCTGCTCAAGAGCTCGAATATTGCGCCCTTCGCGACCGATGATGCGACCTTTGATATCATCACTGGGCAATTCAACCACAGCAACGGTCGTTTCAGCAATGTGGTCGGATGCCAGCCTTTGAACCGCCATGGTGATTAATTTTCGCGCTTCGTCATCGGCTTGCGATTTCACTTTTTCTTCAATTTTCTTTACTTCACGTGCCGCATCCATTTTGGCTTCATTAATGATCTTATTCTTTATCTCTTCCCGCGCCTTTTCAGCCGTGTAAGAACCTATTACTTCGAGATTTCTGAGCTCCTCTTCAACCAGTCGCTTGTATTCTATTTTTTGCTGTTCAACCTCTTTATTATTTTCATCGAGTTTTGCGAACTGCGATTCGATTTCCTTTTCACGGGATTGAAATTTTGCGGATTCGTTCCTCAGGTCTCGTCCTTTTTGTTCAAGGTTTTTTTCCTGATCCCGAAGGCTATCACGCTTGCTTTTCATTTCCTTTTCCAATTCGCCTTTTACTACCAGCGATTTTTCCCGAGCTTCGATTTCTGCCGACTTCATGAGGCTTTGAACCTCTTTCTCCGCTTCAGCGATAACTTTCTGCCGGCGAGCTTCCGCTTCTTTAATCTGATATTCCGTGAACATCTTCCGTAAAAAATAACCAATTCCGTACCCGATCGCCAAGGCAAAGAACATTCCCCCGATCAAGGTACTGAAGTTTACTTTTATGGCAGTGAAAATATGCATTTAAAAACCTCTTGAAGTAAACATACTGAATATTTCCGGAAACTTCAGCAATTTAACGTGTCTTTTTCAGTAAAAACCTTTTGCACCTTTTTATCCCAAACATCTTGGTGCAGGGAGCCCATTATTTGAAAATCGTAAGCGACCCCTAAACGTAAAGAGTTAACCGGCAACTCCATAAACAATCTGTCATAATAACCGCCACCGAAGCCTATTCGCCCGCCAGAAGAATCAAATGCTAAGCCCGGTGTTACGATGGCATCTATTTTAGTCGGTGAAGCGGCAGTAACCCCGGAAGGCTCCCGAATTCCAAAACCATTGATATGGAAATCTGTTTCCAGACTTTTAATCTCACAGATTTCTAGTTTATTTTCGGCTTCAACTACCCGTGGAACAAAAACTTTTATTCCAAGTTTCAACGAGCGTGCGATCATGGCATCCGTGTGCACCTCTTTTCCAAACGACAGGTAATATAAAACAGAGTCACGAATTAAAAAATCTTCGCAGGAAAACAGGTTTTCTTCGATCTCCCTACTAAAATCAACAACCTCATCCAGTATCAGATCATTTCTGCGCCGGATCATCATCTTCCGGACGGCTGCTTTATCCAGTTTTGGAATAGCGCAAGCCATAGTCGTCCTAACCGATCTTGCAAAATAAAGATACCGTACCCAAAATCAGGCACATTCTAAGCTTTTAGGTGAGAAACAGCAACATCAGGGAGTAGCCCTACAATTTCAAGCCTGAGGAAAGACAAGATGAGGCAAAACAACAAGATTATTTTGAAATGGTTATATCAAAAAACGAAACATACGATCCGTTCATAATCTTCACTCTGCAAACAAGCCTGGAAGCCTTTAAATAATGAAAACAAGACCTTATTTATATATTCAGGCTCACCTGGGCTATCTGCCCCTGAAGCTCTTAACTCAATCAAAAAGTCCCCCCGTAATGCCGTGCAAAAACTATTTTTTGAACCTGTCAAGGACAGGTGGGGTATCCGTGAACTGCTTTAGGCTTCCTACCGGAGCAGGCATGCACACCGCAGCCGATTCATCAACCCCTTTTACGAAGTGTTGGCTCAAGAAATTAAGTTTTTACTCAAGCACAACAGGGAGACAACAAATTGAAATTTAACCTCATCGTAACACAAAGGCAAAACACCCTCAAGAGCTATGTGAGCGTCATAAGAACCTATCTTTCAATCGCTTGAACCTCACCTTCTATAGCCTCTAGCATCCGCCCAATTTTTTCTTCATGGGCCTTGTCATTGGCACTGGTCTGTTTTTGCAACTCCATTAATTCCTGCGCAATATTGAAAGCCGCAAGAACAGCAAGATCCGCAGAACTGGTTTTACTACGCACTACAGCTAGCTCGCACATTTTTGCATCGACATAAGCTGCAACCTCTTCCGTACTCACCTGGTCAGAAGAATTTTTCAAGCTATAGGTTTTGCCGTAAATTTGTATTTTTGCCATTATCAGATCAAGTTAAATCAAATTTTTCAAGTTTTTCCAAAAGATGAGCAACTTTTTCGCGAACCTGTTTTTTATCCTTTTCATTGTTCTTGCTTGACGCTTCCAGTCCAGCGAGGCGCTCTAGCTTCTCCTTGGCAAAACCCTGTTCCTTCGACAAGGATTCCCCTTCGTGCATCAGGCCTTCTACCTGTAATGTCAACTTTTGGTTCTCTTCTTTAAGTTGGCGATAAACCTCAAGCAAAGTTGAAATACCTGCCTCTAGCTTTTCTATATCGGGTTTGGACATGGCAGAATCGTAGCACCCAAAAATTAGGGTGTCAATGGGATCCAATCAGAGTGTCTATTCCCTGAGAGACGCGTCCAATTCGGTCTTTAACATTTGAACGATGGATTCAAACAAAGGACTGACCTCATCGTCCGACAGGGTTTTATCTTTAGATTGAAAAGAAAGGGCAAAAGTGAGACTTTTTTTATCCGACTGGATTTTTTTTCCTTCAAAATGGTCGTACAACTCAACCCGCTTTAAAAGCGGATGACCTGCTTTTAAAATCAAGTCGGATACCTTCTGTGAGGTGACTTGCCTATCCACCAGAATAGAAATATCGCGATAGATTTCCGGGAATTTCGCAATGTTCTGAAAACGTGGACATGGTGGAAGCGATTCCTCAATTTTTTGCAAATCCAATTCCCAAACGAAAACTTTTTCTATAATCTCCATTTTGTCGGGCGAAAGCTGCCCCATATAGCCTAGCTCGTTTGCATCGACACAACAATTTGCTGATTTCTCCGTCAACAAATAGGACCTTTTGGCATTAGCTGGAAAACCCACTTCCAATCCAAAATGAGAACATAAATTGTCGAGCGCTCCCTTTAGATCATAAAAATCATATTCTTTGCCACGCGGCTTCCAAGGCGTAAACTCATAAGGACCCAACATTGCAGCCGTCAAAACAGTTTTCTGAACACGCTTACCCTCAGAGTCTAAAAAATAAACGCTGCCAATTTCGAAAAGCTTGAGAGGCTTTTGTCCCTTACTCAAATTATTCTGAATGGTCTTCAGCAGGCCGGGAATCAAACTCGTGCGCATGGTATCGTTTTCAGAACTTAAAGGATTCTTCAACGGAATCACTTTATCTTTTGTCGATGCAAATGAAGACAAATAATCTTCGGCCTGTTCGCGTTCAACAAAACTGAAATGAACTGTTTCAGAAAATCCTGTATGACAAAGCACCTCCCTTATTTTGCGCAACAAGGTTTCTCTGGGAGTAATACGTACCGGTCTCACTGAAGCCACAGGGAAGACGGTAGCGACCTTGTCGAATCCATCGACCCTAGCAATTTCTTCAATAATATCTACTTCACGCGTCAAATCGGGACGAAAGCCGGGGATCTCAACCTGTAGAGTTTCATTCTTTATCGCCATTTCTACTTTTAATCCCAAACGGTAAATAATTTCTTTTATCTGCTCCGCGCTAAAATCAGAACCCAGCAACTGATTCACCCGAGAAACTCGCAATGCCACTTGAATGTTCTCACGGATTTTTGGGTAAACATCGATTCTGCCTTTGCAGATATCCCCTCCCGCCAGTTCTCTGATTAAACAAGCCGCGCGAGCCTGAGCCGTGATAACGCCCTCTATATCCACGCCTCTTTCAAAGCGGTAAGAAGAGTCTGACCGTAAGCCATATTTTTTCGACGCCTTCCGTATCGCGGAAGAATCAAAACATGCGCTTTCCAAAACAATATTTTGCGTTGTATCAGAAACCTGGCTGTTCGCTCCGCCCATGATCCCTGCCAGAGCAACAGGTTTTTCCGCATCAGCAATAACCAGCGCATCCACATCCAGTTTCAATTCGCTACCATCAAGGCTGGTAAATTTTTCACCCTTGTTTGCATTGCGAATAATGATTTTATTTCCAGAAAGCAGTTCACGGTCAAAAGCGTGTAACGGTTGACCGTACTCCATCATTACAAAATTGGTAATATCCACAATATTATTGATGGGCCGCAACCCAATTGCCTGTAACCGGTCGCACAACCATTTAGGAGAAGGCCCCGGCTTAACATTTTCAATCACCAATATGGCATAACGCGGGCACAAACTTTCTTCCAAGTTTTCAACAGCGATCTTTTCTGCAACAGGCTTTGTCCCCCAACTTTTCTCCAACGCTTTCAAAGCATCCGGGGGATTAAACGTTCCTCCCATAAGAGCAGATACTTCACGTGCCACACCCAGATGTGACAAGCAATAGCCGCGGTTGGGAGTCACATTCAGTTCCAGCACATCGCCTTTTTCTTCGTCGAGCAATTCGTGGCTTTCAATTTCTAAACCCGCCATAGTGAGCACATGGCCCAGCTCTGCGGCAGGTGCGTCAATTTCCACATATTCTTTCAGCCAATCTACCTGAACTTTCATCTTTCTCCTTCACCTGCTAACGCAGGAGGCAATAAATCTATACTCTTAAAGCCGACAAATGCTATTAAGCCTTTCACTATACCCAGCTGGTATTTGCTCCTAGTATGAGGGGAATTATAAGCGAAGCGTTATCAAAAATCTACGCTATCTCGGCATTGCATTTCATCCTGTTATAGGATATCAAGGGTTTCATATCCCTCATTCGGTTAATATTATGAAACTCACCGACGCGCGAATTCTGGCATTGCTGAAGAAAAAAGTCAGCCGCCCGATGAAAATCTCCGAACTATCCAAGCAATTAGGAGTAACAGATGCAGATCATCGCGAGTTCCGCAACCACATCAAAGACATGGCCGTCCAAGGTTCGTTGATAAAAATTCGTGGCGGTCGTTACGGTCTCCCCGATGAAATGAATCTGATCACCGGAAAATTACAGGGGCATCCGAACGGATTTGGCTTTGTCATTCCCGACAAGCATCACGAAACCAACGATGTGTATGTTCACCAGAAATGTATGAATGAGGCAATGCACCAAGACCATGTAGTGGTTCGCGTGGAATCGGAAAAAGAGCCCGGCCGCCCAGAAGGGCGCATCATAAAAATCCTGCAACGCAACACCCCCAATTTAGTCGGTGTCTACCAAACATTTGGTCGAGATGGATGGGTTATTCCTACCGAAGGCAAACATTTCCATGATGTATTTATACCAGGCAAGAACCGCAAAGAAGCAAAGAATGGACAAGTTGTCGATGTGGAAATCGAAACCTATCCCACCCGACATCAACCGCCTGTCGGAAAGGTCATCGAAATCCTCGGCAAGTCCAACAACCCAGAAGTGGAAGTGCAATCCATTCTACGCAAGTTTGGCATTCGCCAGGGCTTCCAGCCAAAAATAATTAAAGAAGCAAAAGCCGCGGCAAAAGATATGGGGTCTTTGCAAGACCGTAAAGATTTGACCGACCTCATGACTTTCACCATTGATGGCGAAAGAGCAAAAGACTTTGACGACGCAGTTTCACTTGAGCCTATGGGTGAAGGATATCAGCTTGGCGTACATATTGCCGATGTCAGTCATTTTGTAGAAGAAAATTCGCATCTCGATGAGGAAGCGTTTGAAAGAGGCACCAGCGTTTACTACTCGGATGGAGTGATCCCGATGCTTCCAGAAATTCTTTCCAATGAAGCCTGCAGTCTGAAACCAAAAGAGACGCGCCTGACGCTGAGCGCATTTATTGATTTCGACCGACAAGGCAATCCTCTGGCAACGCAAATCCACAAATCGGTTATTAAAAGTAAACGACGGTTCACTTACAACGAAGTTGCGAAACTACTCGTAAATGGAAGCGATAAAGATAGCGATGCGCCTTTCATGCAAACGCTGACAGATATGCACCACCTTAGCCAGACACTTCGGAAACGTAGATTTAAAAATGGGAGCGTTGACTTCCATGTACCGGAACCAGACATCCGCATTGACGAAGAAGGCAAGGTAAAACAAATCGGCATTGTCGAACATAACGTTGCACACCAACTGATCGAAGAGTTTATGCTGGTAACCAATCAAGCCGTTGCTCTTAGTCTGCATGAAAAAGAAATACCCTGTATTCAACGGGTTCACGAATCTCCCGACCCCACCAAGCTTTCAGAGTTCAAGGAGTTCATAACCTCCTTCGGCTTGCGGCTTCCTTCTTCTGATAAAATTAGTTCACAGGACTTGAACACTTTGTTAAAAAAAGTCCAAGGCACTCCAGAGGAAAGAGTGGTCAATACCCTGTTACTGAGGACAATGAAAAAAGCACGTTACTCCGAGTCTGACCCCGGACATTATTGTCTTGGGTTTCCTCACTACGCGCATTTCACCTCGCCGATTCGCAGGTACCCAGACTTGATCGTCCACCGGATCATAAAGAAATATCTAAAGCATAAATGCTCGAAAAAGGATAAGAAAGCCTTGCAAACTTCGCTAGGTGAAATATCTGCGCAATCAACGCAAATGGAAATCCAGGCCATGTCCATCGAAAGAGAAATCACAAGTCTTCGACGGGCGCAATTCATGACAGATAAAATTGGCAAGACCTTCTACGGAATCATCACGGGAGTGACAGGCTTTGGCTTCTTTACCGAATTAGAAGATGTTTTTGTAGAGGGCTTAGTAAAAATTTCCAGCATTATGGATGATTATTACCTCTTCATTGAAACCGAACATAAATTGATCGGGCAAAGACGGCATCGCGTGTTCCAGATAGGAGGTCGGGTAAAAGTGCGCGTTACCAATGTCGACCTTTCCAGACGACAGATCGACCTGCAGGTGTTGGGGGAACCATGAAACAGCTCGCGAAAAAATAGTTTTTCTCAAAAATGCCAGCATTCACGACAGAGCGCGTGTTCCACCCATCCTACCTTTCCTCCTAGCATTCATCGCCGGCCTTCTCGGGAATGTAGCGAAGTTTTTTATTGCGCCCTATCTGGCTTGTGTCATCACCTTGATTCTTGCCGTTTTTTTTCTGAACCGTTCAACAAAAAAAATATCTCAGAATAGAATAGCAATACTGGCACTGCTGTTTGTATTCTGACTCCTCCTATCCGGAAGAATTACTAGCGCGTGTGCAGGCGGTGTTGAGAACCAAAAAACTTTATAATGAGTTGATGGGTCCTTACGCCTTCATCGAACGCGAACAGGATATTATCGCTTCTATTCAACAGAGCCTGCTTTGCCAGCAGCTTCCCGATATTCCCGGGTTCCGTTTCTTTGCCGATTACCAGCCTTCTTCCAAAGCCAGCGGCGATTATTATGATTTCATTCGCATTGATGATGAACACCTGGGCATTCTGGTTGCCGATGTTTCCGGGTACGGGTCACCGGCAGCGGTCATCATGGCAATGATGCACGTCGTCTTGCGGTCATTTTTATCCACCACTCGATCACCGAAAGAAGTGCTGGAAAAAATCAACCAAAGCCTTTGTGACAATCAAAAGTCGGAGCATTTCATCACCGCTTTTTATGGCGTTGTCCATCTACCCACTCGGTGCATGAAATATCTATCTGCCGGGCATAATCCACCTCTTCTCATCAAATACGAATCGGGTAACGTTCAGGAACTCAACACCGAAAAAGGGTTCCCGCTTATGATTCATTGCGACAACGATCTATAGGAGAGGGCGGTTGAACTCCCCCTCAACAGCAAACTGATCTGTTACACCGATGGACTCACCGGGCTCGCGGAATAGACGAAGAAATGTATGGTCTGGATAGTTTGAGACAAAATGCCCAAGAGATGGGGAAGTCATTGAATGCTGAAAAACTGGGCCAAGCACTTAAAAAAAATGTACAAACCTACCTGAACGGTTGTGAATTCACCGATGATTTCACCCTAGTCGTCCTTGAGGTCCAGCTAAGGTCCTAGAAGAGGTTTCTTGCCAGATAGAACCCCATTATGGTATAAACAATGTTTACCTTAACACTTTAATATTGGAAACGACCAAATGGCCACTGTTGAAAAATTGCAAGAACATCTCAAAAAAGCTCAGTCCAATCTGGCAGAAGCGACTAAAAAAGACGATGCTAGCGAAGTTCGCAAAATGAAAAAGAAAACCAAACGACTGGCGCGTAAAGCATCCAAAATTACCGCTACCGAGAAAATGGTTGAGCTGAAAAAGAAAAAGAAAAAAGACCGTAAATCCACCTCCGATTAGCGTGCCGCTATAGGCTAAAGGTCAGAGCCATTTTTACGAACTGATAATATTTAGCTTCTGAAAAAATTATTTGGCGTGTTTCATTTTTAGGAATAGAAATTCCAAAAATTAAAAATATGGATATCGAACATCTAGCAAAACTGGCTAGCTTGAAGTTAACCGATGCGGAAAAAAAGAAGTTCTCGAATCAGATGGGAACCATCATTAAATACATCGAGAAACTCAGCGAACTGGATACTGAAAACGTTGAGCCCACCGCGCATGTGTTGGGTTTGAACAACGTTTTCCGAGAGGACGTGGCAACGGAACCCCTCACTGACCAATCCCCTATTAACGATTCTCCCGCACATAGCAAAGGCCATTACGAAGTGCCCAAAATAATTTAATCCCATGCACCGCACTACCATCACGCAGGCAAGAGAACTGCTCCATTCGAAAAAACTTTCTTCTGTACAATTAACAGAATCGGTATTCGCACGTATTGATGCAGTCGAAGACAAGGTAAAAGCATTCGCTCATTTGATGCGAGAGAAAGCCCTTGAGCAGGCCAAAGCCGCCGATACCAGAATCGCTAAAGGAGAAGATTTGCCTTTGCTCGGTGTGCCTATCGCTTTAAAGGATTTGATTTGCACCCAAGGCAGTCGCACCACCTGCGCGTCAAATATTCTCGATCAGTTTGTCGCGCCTTATAACGCTACGGTAGTAAACCAGCTCAATGCCGCAGGGGCGGTGATCGTTGGCAAAACTAATATGGATGAGTTCGCGATGGGTTCTTCAAACGAAAACTCATCACAGCACCCAACGATGAACCCATGGGCACTCGATCGAGTTCCCGGCGGTTCCAGTGGCGGCTCTGCCGCAGCGGTTGCCGCACACGAATGCATTGCCGCATTGGGTAGCGATACCGGTGG
>DUZG01000030.1 GCA_013349585.1 Nitrospinota bacterium
AATACGCGCTGGTTGCCAGATTCGTAACCGAAATGGAGGTATTTGCAACCAGACTCCGCCACATCTTTCCATACCTGTTCTTCGAGCAAGGATTCCTCAAACCGCATATGCGTGGTCCATGCGATATCGAGCTTGTCTTCAATCAGACGACGCGAAAGTTTCTGGAATAGGGCAGGAGGATAAGATTCATCTGTAAAATGAAAAAACCGCGTGCCGTACTTTTCTTTAAGAAAACTGATTTCTTCAACAATAAGGTCCACTTGTTTGGTGCGAAACCCTTCGACATAACCCTGAAAATGGTCACAGAAGGTGCACTTCCCATAATAACAACCACGGGTAGCGAGATAAGGTAGAATAAGCTGAGGAACAAAATATTTATCGAGTGGCAGGCCATCAAAATCTGGTGGCGGTAATTCTGCAAGAGATTCTGCAAAAACTTCTTTGTTAACGTGAACCCCATCTTCATCTTTATAAATTAAATTAGGTAAAGATGAAAAGTTATCCCCATTTTTAACCGCTTCGGTCAATTTGAGATAGGCAGACTCGCCTTCATAAATGATAGCGCTGTCGAACAATTCCCATAAATTTTCCATCCCCGGAAGCATGTCGCGGATACGGGTGATGATATTGCCCCCCAATGTGATATGGGTTTCGGGGAATTCTTCTTTGATCATTTTGCAGAAGGTGAATGTCGGGATCAGTTGTTTCTGCTGAACAACAGAGATGCCCACCATTTGCGGTCGGTCGCGCTCCATCACCGGGCGAATCAGCATGGTGTAAACATCGCGATAAATATTGATCTGATCGTCATCGAGAGATTCGATGATCTCACTCGACATAAACGGTTTGTAAACGATGTCGGTTTCGATTGGAGGAAAACAAATTTGCGCGGGATAATAACCGAGAGAAATCAATGTCATCGTTTGGTGCAGACAATTTGTAGCCCACTCCAACTGGTCGATGTCATAGAAAGCCTGACTGCGCAAAATTTTCTTGGCACGTTCAACATCGTTTGAAAACTGTTCAAATAATTCAGGTGTGCAGGTCTGCAATTTACCTAATAACTCTTGCTCTTCTTCATCGAGCTCGCGCTTTTCTTTGACCTCTTGGAGGTGTTGCTTCTCATGAGCGATGCGACCCGCAACATGTTCGAGAAAACGCGGACTGAAAAACAGATCATACATTTCCACATTGACATCCATTTGCACGACTTCGTGTCCCGCAGGGCGCAACACCGAAGCTAGACAAGGCAGGCTCAAATAAGGCTCTGAGGGTAACCAGTCGGGTGGAAATAAAAGTAAGTTTTTCATATCGTTTTGTTCTCCAAATTTTGCGATGCTGTTATTTTCCCGGTCTCGTTGAGACCTAAGCCCGGCAAAGGACTTTCTCTTCTTCTGCCGCAGGCGGTTTTTTGCCGTTCAATGCTTCTTTGCCAAATTTATCTATATAGAGCAGAAAATGTTCGCGTGGCAACGTGCCCCAGATTTTTAACGACTGGAAATACTCTTCCGCCATGCGGATGCAGGTATCGTTCATCTCTACCGCTTCCTGTCTCGACATCCCTTCTTTAGCGACAAAGTCCAGATTCATGGCGATATTTCTTTCGGGGTCTTCAATTATTTTTTCGATGGAAAACTTTTCTGGAAACTGGTAGCAACTCGAATCACGATTCAATAGAAACACGCCTGGACCAAAAGAATGGATTGATTGCAAGTTGTCCCTTAAAAAATCGATGGTCTCCTGAGCTTCAGGTCGCGTTTCGGTTGGGAATCCAAAAAACAAAAACGAGTGATTCCAGATTCCGGCATTATGACTTTTCATCAGAACATCGTGTTCCACTTCCTTGGTTGTGCCCTTGTCGATGAGTGCCAACACTCTGTCGTTGGCACTTTCCAATCCGAACATGAGGAAGATGAACCCGGCCTTTTTCATTTTGCCGAACAATGCTTCGTCCATCACCTTTTCAAATTTCAATAAAGCCAGAGAGCGGATTTCGACTCCACGCTCGATCATTTCTTCCGACACATCATTTAAAGAATGCGGTGACACCGCTTCATCAGAAAAAGTAAAATATTTCGTGTTGTATTTTTTCATCAATCTTTCTAATTCATCCACCATCGCCTTGGTTTTTTGTTTTCCGTAACGATGACCATAAACAAAGCTATGTGTGCAAAAAGTGCATTTGCCCCAATAACAGCCTCGGCTTTGCAATACAGGTAGAATGGGATAAGGAGAAAGATATTTTTCCATCGGCAGGCCTTCAAAATCCGGATTGGGCAATTCTTCGAATCTCAGCTCGACCCTTTCCTTGTTGTGCACTACTTCTCTGCCATCAAGATGCAATAGGTTGGGAACTGTAGAAAGAGAATCGCCTGCTTTCAATGCTGAAAGCAAACGGTGCATGGGTTCTTCCCCCTCGAAGGTGACAACACTGTGGCAAAAATCGTCAAAAAATTCGGGATGCCCGATCAACTGGCCGGCGTTGACACTGAAAATTGGGCCACCCAACGTTATATGTAAATGAGGATATTTTTCTTTAATCATTCTCGCCAGCGTGAGGCCGGGGATAATTTGCGAAATTCCAACAATGGAAATGCCAACCACATCATATTCCTGCCAGTTTTCTGTAGACAGTAGAACGTTTTCATACAAATTGATGAAAGGGTTGGTAGTGGTATCGCGAGTGGTTTTGTGTGCTTTGCGGGTCGATTCTTCGGCGCGAGTGCCGCTTTCAAAAGTGGACATGCTTAATATTGCAGGCGCATGCGCATCAGAAACCAATTTCAAAGCCGACTTGATGACCATGTCAGCCTGCTGGTATGCGCCGAAATCGAAAAAGCGTTCCGGCGTTCTCATCACCGATTTGGCTTCTTCCACTCCGTTAATGATTCGATCTGAAAATTTGAGTCCCATCGACAATACATCCAGATGCGACTTTTCTTTGATCGAAAGCGAACTCTGGGCTTTCAAAGACTGTTGCCGCTCCTTCAATAAATCCTCTGTCTGACGCAACAAGGGAGCGGATAAAAAATGGTCGTACGACTCGATGTTAAAATCCCTTTGAGATACTTGCCATCCCTTCTCCTGCAAGAAAGCAGTTAAGTAGGGAGTGCTCAGATAAGGCTGAGTTGGGTACCACTGGGCTGGAAAAATCAATAATGTTTTCATGGTGTTTCAATAATACCATTTTCTCCCCTAGCGGGGAAAGCAAAGTTAGCGAAACATAAGTAAAAGGCTTGATGATACGACTGGGGCTTATGGGAATCGGTTATACAGAGTTCAGAGTTCCACTACCCACTCCCGTGGGAAGGAGGACGATTGTGATAAACGGCTTGAAGGTGCCTTTTGCTTGAAAAATATCGACCTATTACCTGTGTGGGTTGCCGCTTAGCCCTTGACAATAGCGGCCCTCGATGAAATAATCCAGCTTACCTTCCCGCACTTTCCTCATTATGAAGGATGACTAACCATCTCATTTGGTTGAGTGACGCGGGTTTTTCGTATTTCCAAGAAAGAAAGAATCATGAAAAGAACATTTCAACCCAGCAATATCAAGAGAAAACGCGTACACGGTTTCC
Source organism: Nitrospinota bacterium (assembly GCA_013349585.1). Lineage (GTDB taxonomy): Bacteria > Nitrospinota > Nitrospinia > Nitrospinales > VA-1 > UBA8687. The sequence continues at coordinate 3,579 of DUZG01000030.1, forward strand.
GAAAACGAAGTGCTACTGTTGGTGGCAGACGTATTTTGGCTAATCGCAGACGAAAAGGAAGAAAAAGCCTGTCCGCCTGAAATAATGGGTGACTACTCGTTTACTAAACTCGAAAGACTTACCAAAAGACCTGAGTTCCAAAAAGTTCTTGCCTACGGGGAAAAGAAGCGCATAGGAAGACTGTGCATCGTTTTTTCAATTTCAAATGGCTTGAACCGAAAAAGGCTGGGGGTCATTGCATCGAAAAAAGTAGGCAATGCCGTAGCACGGAACCGGGTTAAAAGAGCCATTCGCGAAATATTTCGACAGATGAAACATCGCATGACTCCGGCAGTGGACATCGTTGTGATTTCCGGAAAAGAAATGGTTGCCGAGTCTTACAAGGTTATAGATGAAAAGCTTTCGAACGCCCTTCTGACTATCAAGTGATTCCTCGATTTCAAATTTTCCCAGTCCGAAATAGGCCCTCAATGTTGAATCAGCTTTTTCTTAAATTTGTCCGTGGGTATCAGCGGTGGATATCGCCTCTTTATATGCCGACCTGCCGTTTTTATCCCAGTTGTTCAGAGTATGCGGCGCAGGCTCTGCAACGTTACTCTCTGATAAAAGCCGGTGGACTGGTTAGTTTGCGAATTTTAAAATGCCACCCCTTCCATGAAGGTGGGGCAGACCCGTTGAAATAATCAAAGAACATTTTTTACTGTTTTTTAAAGTTTAATTTTTATCAGTTAAGTGGAGATTTGGTTTGGAAAAAAGATTATTACTCGCCTTCGTTCTATCATTGGCGGTTTTTGTTGGTTGGGGTGCTTTCATGGCAAAATTTCAGCCCCCACCTGTAGAACATATAGATGAACAGCCCCAGGTTCCAGTAACAGCGCAGAGTCCTTCAGTACCAGGTTCTGCAACTTCGTTTCCTACCCCGTCAGGGTTTGCAACCTCGCGTCCGCAACCTGTTGGTTCATCGCAGCAGATGGCAGCGCCAGTAGCTGTTAACCCGTTTCCGGGGGAAGAAAAAGAAATTCAAGTGGATGCGGGGAAAACCCATTACGTTTTTAGTAATAGAGGCGGTGTGTTGAAACAAATCCTCCTGCCACGTTTTAATAATGATGATGGCGATACCATCAACCTTATTAATAATCCGGATAACTTGACGTCTGCTTTATCTCTCAAGTCAGACGATGCGGAAATTACTTCTATTCTCCAAAACGCTTACTACGAACCTTCGACCACTTCCATTGTTCTGGGAGAATCAAACCCCGAGGCTATTCTAACCTTCACGCTCAAGCATGAGTCTGGATTGGAAGTCCTTCGGGAATATAAATTTCGTTACAATGATTATGCGTTGGAAATAAAAACACGCATTACAGCTTTACCGCTGGCCACCAAAAATCTGCAATACCAGATTGTGCTAGGGCCAGAAATGGGCGGAAAAATATCTTCGCAAACCGATTACATTGTTTTTTCCGGTGCGACCGTTTTCGTCAATAATGAACGCTTTGAGCATCCGCTGGAAGATTTGACCGCGCCCGCTTATCACCGAGGCGATTTGAAATGGGTAGCTTTCCAGAATAAATATTTTGGATCAGCTCTTGTTCCTTTGCAAGGAACCAAGGCCGGGGTGGTATATAAAGAAAAAGATCATGTTTTTGTCGGGCTTGAATACGAATCGGTTCAGTCGGCGGTTACCGCTTCGCATATTTTTTATGCTGGCACGAAAGAACTCGAAATTTTGGAAGAGAAGGGCAACCATCTGGTTCGCATGATCGACTACGGATGGTTTGGTAACAAGTTTGCTTTTCTTGTAAAACCTCTTTTGAAAGTGCTCGCCTATTTCTATGGAGTCACACAAAATTACGGTTGGTCGATTATCTTTTTGACCGTTATCATCAAGTTATTGTTCTTTCCTCTGACCCATAAAAGCTTCAAGTCCATGAAGGGCATGACAAAGATTCAGCCTTATGTGAAAGTGATTCAAGAAAGAAATAAAGATGACCGCAAACAAATGAACGAAGAGCTGCTGGAACTTTATAAAAAACATAAAGTAAATCCGGTGGGGGGCTGTCTACCGATGCTCTTGCAGATACCCGTTTTCATCGCTTTGTACCATGCCCTGTTTTTCTCTATTGAACTGCGTGGTGCGCCGTTCATAGGGTGGATCACGGATCTCTCTGTAGCCGACCCTTATTATGTAACGCCGGTAATCATGGGCATCACCATGTTCCTGCAACAAAGGATGACCCCTTCAATTGGCGACCCGATGCAGCAAAAAATAATGATGTTTTTGCCCATCGTTTTTACATTCCTATTCATTTCGTTTCCGGCGGGGCTGGTCATCTACTGGACGGTCAACAACATACTGACCATCTCACAACAATATTACATCTACAAAGTTCTAGACTAACCCTCTAGCTGGTGAAGCATTGGGTCTATGCCCAAATGGCTGACAATTATCGATGCTCCTTTTACTATAGGTTTTTTACCCCCCCTCCCATGGGAGGGGGGGTAAAAAAAAGCCCTTTCCCCGTGGGGGAAAGGGCTTAGATTATTGTTTTTGTTTGTTGTCTAGGTCAGGTTTTCTTCGATTGCCTTTTTAATCTCAGCTTTAGACTTAACACCTACCAATTGCTGAACAACCTGTCCATCTTTGATGAATAGAAGGGTTGGAATTCCACGAATTCCGTAAGTGGTTGCCGTGTTTGGGTTATCGTCCACGTTCAGTTTACCTACCAAAATCTGACCTTCAAATTCTCCGGCAAGTTCTTCAACGGTGGGTGTGAGCATTTTACAGGGCTGACACCATTCGGCCCAGAAATCGAGCATGACAGGTTTGTCTGACTTAAGAACTGTTTGATCAAATTCGGCATCAGAAACAACGACCACTGCTGACATAGATAACTCCTTAAATGAATGAAATAAAAGCCCTAATTTAACCCGCAGGGAGTTTTATATGATTAATTGAATCAATTGCGGTGCAGAAATTGCCATCCCAGAAAAATATATTCATACAAAATGCAAAAAGGGGATGTTTTCTGATATTATCATAATCCCCAAACAGCGGCAAGGCTTTAACCTTTACGTGGCTGGGTGTGTCTATTTAAAACCAAATGAAAAAACGGCTTGGAGTCCTAAACCCATGGTAGATGTTGTTAATTTTTTTGCTTACGACCAAATGATCAGTGACGAAGTATTTAAAGAAAAAGGCTTGGAATATATTTCCAAGACTTCTGTTAGCTTGTCTGGCTGGCAAATGGTGTTCAACAAAATCCCCACAGACAACGGAGGACTGGAAGGACTCGGTCTTGCTAATATCGAACCCACGATCGACAATTCTGGCATGATGCACGGGGAAATCTATGAGATGGACGAAAAATTCCTGCCACAGATTGATAAATTATATGATCACCCTGTTGAATATCAACGAAAGGTCATGCGGTTCAATCGCCACGATTTTATTATGATGAATGGATTTACATATGTGGCTAAGTTACAAAAAATTCAAAAAGGACTCAAACCCAGTAAAGCCATGATGAAGGTATTCAGGAAAACTAAAAAATCATTCCCCATGCTTTATTTCGCAAGACTGATGAACACCCGCACCGTCGATTGAGTCTGCTTTAAAAACAGTCATGCAATCCTTCACGGCATTGGTGAGGCCGCCGGGAACCCGCTTTTCACAAGCTATTTCCGAGCACCCACAGAAAAAGGGGATCGACCAACCCAGAGCATTGATCCAGCACCAGAGTTATGTGGATGCACTGAAACAGGTAGGGGGTAAAATCCTTCCCCTACCTACTGCAGACCTTCTTCCCGATTCCACTTTCGTTGAAGACACCGCTTTTGTTTTTGGCGAGACTGCTTTCCTGTGTTCCGCGAAAGAAGAGACTCGTCGAAATGAAGTTGAGTCTATCGCCAAAGCGCTTAAAGATCACTTGAAAATTGTAAACCTTGAACCACATATGGATGGTGGAGATATTCTTAATACTCCCCAAGCTATCTATATTGGTCTTTCAAAGCGCAGTAATGAGAGGGCCATTCACTCTTTATCCCAAAAAATCGACAAGGAAGTGATTTCTGTGCCTGTTGTTAAAGGGCTGCATCTTAAAAGCGCTGTTAGCTATCTGGGGAATAATGTTTTGCTCATTGACCCTGAAAGAGTAGAAAGCGATGCGTTTAAAAATTTTCAATGGATCGAAGTAGAAGGAAAAGATTCTTACGCCGCAAATTGCTTGGCGTTAGGAAACCAAATTATCATGCCTGCCGGGTTTCCAAAGATTCACGAAAAAATACTTCAACATGGTTTTGAGGCTGTTGAATTAGAAATGAGCGAATTCGAAAAAGCCGATGGGGGAGTCACCTGCTTGAGTATTATTCTTCCCTAAAGAAACATAAAATAAAAATTATTGAGATATTTTGAGCTGTCCCCCTCTAGAGGAGGAAGGAACTGTTGCACCTATCACCAGCGGCGGATCGCCGCTAATTTAGGCGAGGGTCGTGGGTGGATCGCTTTTTAGAGAGGTGGATCAGGTCGATTTTCATTTTCAGGAAAGAGTGCAGGAATTCAGCTCGCTTTAAAACATCTTGCTCTTCAAGAAAATTTTGTTTTTGTTCGAGGGAAAGGTCGAGCTGATAAGCCAGCCGATCGATGAATTCACTGAGTTTCGTGCCGAGGTTCCAGTCAGGTTCTTTTTTTTGTGGATTACCTTCCGGGATAAAATCTAAAAACTCGCGAAAATTTTCAATGAGCTTTTCCCGGCATTCGTTAGGCTGATATTCAATAATATCTTGCTCATTTTTTTCTTCTAGTAATTCGATTTCGGCTTGACGGTAGGCTTTACCCTCTTTTTCGCTTATGATGCGGAACCGTCGAAGTCCAACTAGGATGAAATTATATTTACCATCGGGGTGTTTAATTTCTTTTTCAATATTTCCCACACAGCCCACAGAATATATTTGCGGTTTGTTAAAATATTCTTCTTCATAGTCCGGTTTTAAAAGAACCATTCCTATTTGGCGTTTTCCTTCCAGTGCATCGGCGGTCATCTGCCGGTAACGCGGCTCGAAGATATGCAGGGGCAAGGGTGTTTCTGGATAAAAAACAGTTGTAGGAAGTGGGAAAACAGGTATTGTCATTCCAGTTTGAAGAGGGTCTGCCATAGTGCTATATCTACCGTTTAAGTTGAAAATAATATTGTATCATCTAGCATCATCCTGTTTAACCAAAAGTTGAAAATTTGACAATTGCTGATTTATTTTTTAGTCTGAACCTTCATGATTGCTCAACCCGAAAAAACCTGTCTCGATATAAAGGCCTCCCTGGTGCAGGCCGGATTGTTTTCTGATTCTTCTTCCGATGCTGGAAATACTTGGAGAATCTCTCCGGAACCTTATTTCCTTTCCCAAGAAGAAACCACTTTTTTTTATGAGCTTGGGCCAAAGCTTCTACAATTTTACTCTGTCTTAAATCGTTTCTATTTAGATAGCGCCAAAGGCAATTTTCACCCCTGGTTAGCCGAATACCTCGATGCAGGAAAACCCCAGGAGCTTATAGATTTCGGGCGTATGAAAAGAATGCGCCAGGCATTGCCAGGCATCATAAGACCCGATGTTATACCGACTGAAAATGGGTTTGCAGTGACAGAATTGGACTCGGTTCCTGGAGGGTTTGGGCTGACTTCATCCCTCATGTCGCTTTATGAAGATCCTGCATGGGAAATGACAGGCGCGGGCATTCCTTCCCTTTTTCACCAGATGGTGGAATCGGTTTCTAAGGAACCTTCCCCAAATGTAGTTATTGTGGTTTCTGATGAAGCGAAGGATTACCTGAAGGAGATGCAATACCTCGGGTCGCTATTAAAGGAAAAAGGGGTTTATGTGGTTCACCCCAAAGATTTGAGTTTCAGAGACGAAGGTCTTTTTTTGATGCACGAGGAGAAATGGCTGCAAGTCGATGTTCTATACCGTTTCTTCGAGCTATTTGACCTTAAAAATATCCCAAAATCAGAATTGCTGTTGTATGCCGCGAAAAAAGGACGTGTGGTTACCACACCGCCTTATAAACCCTGGCTGGAAGAAAAGCTCAGTTTTGCCCTGTTTTCGCATCCTTCTTTAAAATCAGACTGGGAAAAAGCTCTTGGTTCCGAAACTTTTACCGCCCTATCACATCTAATCCCGGAAACCTGGATTTTGGATTCCCGACCCTTGCCACCGCATGCTGTTATTCCAAACTTGGCAATTAAGGGAGTACCGGTAAGGGGATGGGAAGAATTATATCCCATGACGCAAAAAGAGAGAGAAATGGTGGTCAAACCATCCGGTTTTTCGCCAGAATCTTGGGGAAGTCGGGGAGTGATTGTTGGGCACGATGTTTCGAGTGAGAACTGGCAACAGGTTTTGACGAAAGGTTTGGCGCAGTTTCCCGACCAGCCTTCGATTTTGCAAAAGTTTTATAAAGGGAAAAAGGTGGAGGGCCAGTATTTAAACCCTTCCACAGGTAAGATTGAAACGATTTTATGCCGGGTGAGGTTGACACCCTATTATTTTGTATCAGGTAAATCAACCCAACTGGGTGGAGTTCTGGCGACTCTTTGCCCTCAGAATAAAAAGAAAATTCACGGTATGGTAGATGCAATAATGGTCCCTTGCGCAACAAAAAAATTATAAGGGTTAGGGTAAGTTTAAATGAAGTTATATAATATAGATGGCTGTGGTTATTGCGCTATGGTAAGAGACGCGATGGCGCAAATGGGCCTTGAATATGAAAAAATAGATGTACCCTGGTCTCACCCCGAGCGCAAAGAGGTTTATGAAGTATCAGGGCAAACCACCGTTCCCGTTTTGGTTGATGGTGATACAATTTTAGCAGACGAGTACGAGATCATCGACTATCTAAAAAAAACCTATCCCGTTAACTCTTGATTTCCTCAGACTGAAGGCAACTCATGGAATTATGGCAAAAACAACTCAGCCAGAGTGTGGTCAAGGTTAAAGACCTTCCTTTTATTCCCGAATCAGATGAATATAGGAAAAAACTGGAGGAGGTTGGCGAAAACTACCCCATTCGAATCAATTCCTATTTCCTGGAACAAATAAAAGGTCCTAACGACCCTTTATGGAAACAGGTGGTTCCCACACTTGAAGAGTTAGATGATTTCGTGCAAGAGGATTTAATATCCGACCCTCTTAACGAAGAAGGCGATATGCCTGTGCCCGAACTGGTTCATCGTTACCCAGATCGTGTTTTATTGATGATCAACAACCAATGCCCTATTGTTTGTCGTTTCTGTACCCGCAAACGAAAGATTGGGTTCCCTGGAATAGTGACCCGAGAAACATTAAGACAAGGGATTGAGTATATTCGTAATCACCCAGAAATTCGGGATGTGATCATGTCAGGCGGCGACCCACTTCTTGTTCCCGATAAAGAACTGGATCGTATTCTCGGCGAGTTGCGATCCATTCCACATCTGGAGATCATCCGCATTGGCACTCGCGTGCCCGGGACCCTGCCGGCAAGGATCACTGAAAACCTATGTTCAATTTTGAAAAAATATCATCCGTTGTACTTCAATATGCATTTTAATCATCCTAGCGAATTAACTCCTGAAGTTGAGAAGGCCTGCGCCATGCTTGCTGACATTGGGATTCCTTTAGGCAGTCAAACCGTATTGCTAAAAGGTGTCAACGATGACTCTGCAACGATGAAGGAGTTGATGCAAAAATTATTGAAGAACCGTGTTAAGCCCTATTACATCTATCAGGCAGATATGACAGAAGGCACAGACCATTTACGCACTTCGGTTCAAAAAGGTCTCGATATAATGAAAGACCTCATGGGTCATACATCGGGAATGGCTGTACCTTATTTCGTAATCGATGCTCCAGGCGGCGGTGGTAAAGTCAGGTTACTGCCTAATAGTGTCATCGAGCATACTGAAGAGGAAGTGGTCATCACCAATTATGAAGGCAAAGTTTTTCGTTATAGCCAGCGAAATTGGAAAAACGATTCTGCCAATGGTAGCAACAAATCAACTCCACAAAATCAGGATATGTGTCAACTGCCTGCCTGAGCGAGTTCCTCTTTAAATACCCTTCCAGCTTTTATCTTCCTGATAGAATCTCTTTATTTGATTCCTTTCATGGAAAGTTCATGGTCTTAAACCCGGCTGAACCTGTGACCCGCACCTTTACTCTAAGAGAACCCCTTCTCCTTTTTCTGGTGGGGGCGTGCCTGAGCATTTCGCAGTTTGTGATGATCCGCGATTTCGTAACCATTCTTTATGGTGAAGAGGTCGTTATCATCCTCGTAACCGCCGCGTTTTTTATGGGACTGTCCATCGGTTATTTTATATCGTTAAAATTTTCTTATAAATTTTTTCACAATTCATTTCTTGCCATTGTTTTTCTCCATCTGACATTTCCCTTCTCTTACAGAATGCTCGCGGTAGAAATTGCGCGGTTAAATCTTGATGGATATATGTACGTGGTTTTGATGTTTGTCTATGCCTTGATTTTCAGTTCTATCTTTGCAGTGTTTCTGCCTCGACTAGTCCATGAAAAATCTTCTGATAAAGAATCCGCCATACAAAAAATGAAAGTTCTGTACTCTATGGAGCTGATCGGCTTTGCGGCAGGGTTTGCCATTGTCAGCATGAGCTGGAATAAAGGTGTCGACTTTATTCTCCCTATTTATTGGGCTTTGCTTGCGGTCATAATTCATCTGGCGTTGCAGAAAAAAACATGGACCGCAGCTTTTGTGTTGCTGGCAATTGTCAGTAGCAACTCCATAGAACAGGTAGACCGTCGAACCACCGCCCTGCTTTATGAACACAAACACCACTTCCATGAAGCGGAAACCCTTTTGACGATTAATTCTGCGTATCAAAAAGTCGAAGTGATCAAAGACGAAGATGGGGAACTCTATCTTTATCTGGATGGACTGCTCAACCTCAATGCTTCTGACCTGGAAGATTTGAATTACTACATCGCTGAAACCCCAGCTCGACTCATCAAGCCAGAAAGAACCCTGATAATCGGCAATGGCACTCTCTCTTCTGTGCCGAAAGTTTATCCGCATTCAAAGTTCGTACAATCGGTGGAACTCGATGCAGGTGTTTTGTTGGCAGGGCAAAAGTTTTTTACTCCGACAGATGAGCTCAAAGGACTCGACCGTTGGAACCTGATCGTTGACGATGGCAAGCACTTCCTGAAAACCACGGACCATATGTTTGACTTGATCATTATGGACATTCCCTCTCCTCTGACGATTCAGGAAGCAATTCTTCACACTAAAGAATTTTATCAGCTCGCAAAATCGCGACTGACCGAAAAGGGAGTCATTGCGGTACAACTGAGCGGACCGTTACAGCATAACAACCGCACTCCTGCTCGTGTGGTTGCTGCCTTGTCTGAGGTGTTCGATGAGGTTATGGTCATAAACAGCGACCAGGCTGACCGCAGTTTTGGTTTTGCATCCCGACAACTGCCCTTTAGCGGAGCAGATATGCGTCAGGCAACGCACGAATATGAAAAAGGATTGAAAATCATTGTCCCCAATGACATTCCGTCTTATTTGTCAGAGGCTGTGCCTCTGGCACTGGATAATCTTGATTTGGTGCTTTGTCGTGGGTTAGATCGTTTTACAGATCGCTATTTCGATGTCGATCGTGACCCATGCCGAAAAGTCAGGGATTGGACAGAAGGGTATTTCAACAATGACTAAATATCCTATCTATGCTTTTCTTACTGGATTGTATTTCTCTACATTACAATTCTGCTACCTGATTCTTTTGCAGATGAATATCTCTTCTGCCTATTTGACATACATGATCATCACTACTTCGTGGCTCATAGGCTCCATCGCGGGACTGTGGTTTGAAAAGCTGGATCGAAACATTGGGGTAGGGCTTGGCCTGTTCAGTTATTACAGTGTTTATGCAATGGTAACGGAAATATGCCGTTCTCAAGTTTTACTCTCGTTCTGGCGGCATTGGGGGCGGGTGTGACAGGATTATGGGCAGGGCGCTTCTTTATTTTTATATTGCATCAATACAAACAAGTGGATCGGGTTTTCTTTCACGAGAACAACGGATTCTGGGTGGGGATTGTAATGTTTTTTCTAGGATTCACATTGGTGGGCAGGCCCTTTGTATTCTGGGCACCCATGACACTGGCGGGGTTACTGCTCTTGAAACATCTGTGGATTAAAAGAACTGCTTAAAATTTACAGCCAGGGGTGGGCAATGGGTATTGACTGATGAATAAGAAATCCTTCATTCCACCTTTGATTTTGAAACTACAGCTTTGGCAATGCGGAAAATCACTTTTGTATTTATCTGTGTTTCTTTTTAATGTACTGCTAAATATATCGTCGCCATCCACTACCTCAGTCACTGCATCTCTAATAACGATTTTTAAATCGGACCCTTTAGGGAATTGCAGATCGGCATTGGCGCTATTATCATCGCCATCTTCATCTTGTCCTGTAGGGCTTTCATAGATTCGAACATCCAACGCCTTGTTGCCTATATCCTGAGGCAATACGCAGTATTTCGCCCGCACATTACCAATACGGGTATAAAATTTTCCTGTTTTGGTCAATCCGCGTCCCGTGAGATCGCCAGACATTGAGCGTAGCGTTACGTTTGGGGAGGTAACGTCCAGCATGACCGAGCCACTGCCAGAGCTAACGTCCACTCGTCGTTTCATGCCAATAACGGTTACCGTACCTCTGTTGGCACAAATGCCCGTCAAAGCTTGACATTGCGCTATATCATCCGGTTCCGGAGCATTATCGTTGTCCTTATCTTTGTCTTTGTCTTTGTCTTTATCCTTATCTTTATCATCATCCGCTTCTGCGGTTGCAATGAATGAACCTTTGGTGAAAAACTTAGGATTGGCCCAGTCAGCAACACCTGTGATGAAAAGTGCCAACAGTGCCAGAGGAATATATTTGGATAATATGTTTTTCATAATCATTGCTCCACCCAACCTAAAATTTTAGTGTTTTTGTGAACCACCAAATCAATCATCATCTCGCAATCTGTTTTACCGGTTTTGTTGATTGTCTCGATATAAAGGTTTGCACCCACCGTTGCCGGAATCTGTTTGAAACCGCATTGGTCACTAATAATAACTTTCTTTATCTTAATGCCGCATATTTTTTCATTCGAACCCGTTATTTTAATGTTAGGTCCTGTGGCATCTTCAGTGGAAATAAAATCCACATCATAATTGATCTTCAATTTTTTTAGATTCTTGCAATTTCTGGTGGTCGAGTAATCGTGTTCATTTCACCAAGTTTGCGATCAAAGAAATTCCTGCTTCCATTCTGCAACAAAAGGACAGGACAGGTTTGCTCGCTGCCCTCATCAAAAAAATGTTTGACGATGCAAAAATCAAAGGCAGACAGGTTTATCTCTCTGTCACCGGGCATAACGTCATCATCAGAAATGCTACCCTGCCAAAAATGCCAGATGCCGAATTGGTTGATGCGGCTAAATGGAATGCCAAAGAGGATGTGCTTTTCGATTTGGATAAAGCCGTTATAGATAATTACATCCTGGCGGAATCGGAGAATGAGGGCGCTACCTTTTATGAAATGCTCAGCGTCATTGTGCGAGAAGACGTTGTTGATTTCCTTGTTTCCATAGCCAAAGGAGCAGGACTGAAGACAAAGGGCGTTACTGTTGTTCCCATTGCGTTATGGGATTACGATGCGGCCCTCAACGATATAGCACCGGGGACCGTAACCAGCTATTTAGATATGGGGTCGGAACGTACACGCATCTATTTCGTTTGCGATGGTCAGATTCTTTTTTCGCGGGAAATCCCCAATGGCGGTAAAAATCTGACCGCCTCTTTGGTGGGCGAGTACGAATTAGAAGATGGGAAGACCGCGGTTGTGGATGTTGTGCGCGCTGAACAAATTAAAAAAATATTTGGATTCCCCGCAGAAGACGCAGATGGGAAAACCGAAGAAGGCATTGCTCTTAGTCTCATCCGAGAAAAGTTGGAAACGATTCTTACCAAGCAAATAACGGAGATGGATCGTTCGATTGAATATTTCAAGAACCAGTATCGTAAAGACTCGGTTGACCGATTGATTCTTTCAGGCGGCGGAGTAGGGCTGAGCGGGATCTACCAGTTTTTAAAAGAAAATCTGGATCTGGAAATTGATCGTTGTAATCCCTTCTTCCAAGCGGATATCGAAGACGAGTCTATCTCTAAAGAGAACATGAAGCTCTATGGTCCCAGTTTGACCGCCGCTGCAGGTTTGGCACTGGGGCAATGCGACAAGATAAATATTCTGCCTGAAAAATACCGGCCCTCTCTTAAAAAAACGTTGGCAAAGCTGGCTCCGGTTGCAGCCGTATTGTTGATTGGAGGGTTGCTTTATGGTTATAGCTCCAATTTGCGGCAAGAAGTCATTACAAAGAAGACTGCTCTTCAAGATCAAAAAATTTCTTTGGCAAAATTACAGATTCAGGCTCCTCTACTCGACAAACCTATTAAGGATCTCAAGTCGCTGAAAGAAGCGCAAGCGAGATTGCGAAGAGAAAAAAGATCGATTCCCGGTGCTATTCCTTCCCCATTTAAATTTGATGAAATTTTTAGCGAACTGGCGTTGTTGGTGCCGGGTAATACCTCGCTTTCCGAAATGACTTTTTCTGCACAAGGAAGTGATACGAGTAAGGAAAAAGAGGAGGAAGAGCGCGACAGAAATGGCAACGTCGATTCTTCCAAACGTGAACGTGTCAAGGTAGTCGGGCATATTTTTGGTAGCGATCTGGACTCGCAAAACACTTTGAGGTATTTGCTGCAAGATTTGCGGAACTCACCCGTGTTTCAAGACATAAAATTAATTCGCTCTAAACCTCTGGGAGAAGGAGCTTACAATAGCCCTGGAATTCAATTTGAATTGTATGCTTTCCCTAAAACCTTCAGTTAATTTCAAGGAACGAAGATAATGGCAGTGGCTAAATCTGATTTAAAAAACCTAAGCCTGAGAGAGTTTATGATCATCGGGCTCACTTTAGCTTTTGGAGTGGGTTACGGCTATTATGAGTTTGAATATACAGCGCAAAATAAGAAGCTGGACAAGATTGTAATGGAAATGACGCAGGTTCAATCTTCCTTGAATGCGTTCCAGAAAATTTTGATAGACCCCGGCAAAGTAAAAAAAACCAGAGCCGAAATTGTATTGATTACAGAAGATATCTCGAAGTTGAAGCAGGAGATTGAAAAAGCCAAAGGCCGACTTAAAGGCCAGGATATGGAGATTATCAATGACCTTCAAAGCGAAGCTGATTTTTATGGAGTGTTTCTTAAATCCATGCGAACCAGTGAAAAGACCTTGAACCGTAGCGGTATGCGGTTGAAGGAGGTTTCTCTCGTGATGGAAATGGAAAGCGATTACGATGCTCTCAAAAATTTCATTGCGTCACTTGATACTTTTCCCGCTGTTCTTAATATTGAGAGTCTTGCAACCAAAAGAAACGAAAAAATTCTTCCCAAAGTTGAATCCCGCCTTCATTTAAAAGTTATGGTTTTGTAATGCCATCCCCTCAGCTATGATTAAGGCAAAGAAGGATTTATATTGAAAGCCCAAACTTTTATAAAGATACTGACCGCAATAATAATTGTAAATCTTTCGGCAGGGTTGTTATTTGCTGCGGAAAAACCTCTTATGCGAGTCAATCCTTTTGAATTGCCTCAGGGTGTTTATTCCAAAGACAACATCCCAAATAAAATTCCACAAACCCTCACTCTTGAGGCCATTTTTACCGTTAAGGGGCAAAAAATTGTGACTATCAGTGGGGAAAATTTTGTAAAAGGTGATTTCGCTTTTGGAAAACGTATCGCGCAGATATTCAAAAATCGAGTCGTCTTGGATGACGGAGGCAAAGAGGAAAACCTGATACTCGAAGGCACAAAGTTCACAATCCGCAAACATATGCAGAATTGATTGCAGCCAAATAAAAAAATTTATTTCCCTACTCCACTACCAAAGATTGATGGTTTCAGGGCGCTTGATTTTAAAAAACATTCGGGAAACATTTAACCGGCTAAAATAGCCTTTTAACAAACATCGAATTTGTTTTAATCCAAACTTCTTTTGATTCCCAATTTCTCCAGGGTACTTCCTTGATAGCTTGTTAATGTGGTTGGAGAAGAGAGTCTTATGTTTGCCCTCCAATTAGGTTCTGCATTCATAAGATCAGAAACTACTAGGCGATCCAGTTTTTCCGGTAACTTTTCTGGATAAAGAAAAAAGAATGGTGTCGCATCGATTGGGAAATCTTTTGGAAGGTTCTCCTGTGAAACCTCTATTGATTTCCTTGGGTGATTATTGTTCAGCCGTCGACCTGCCAAGATGAACTATCGTCCCACGCAACGTATACAAATTGTTCCAAAGACCTAGAATATTTTCCCGCGATGCATGGGAAATTTGAAAGGGTCAAAAAACTTTTGAACCCTTCTATCCGAGGCATGAAAAAATTATTCATATAAATTTTGATTCGTATGCGGTGGTAATTCTAGCTCGTATGTTCAATGCCATATTCTAGATCGGCAGAATTGTGAGACTCATCGTTTGTGGCAGATGGAGATGGCGTTAAATATTTTTCGGTGTACTCCTGCTTAAGCTCATCAAAAATCTTTTGCCCTTCTGGAGTGTTTGCCTCAGCTTTTTCTATATCTTTCCAACGGGCCTTTGGCATCTTCACATAATAGACAAAACATTTCTGCAAACCTTCAATTTCTTCAGGCGAATACTGCTTTTGTACCAGCATAGGTTTGTCAGTAAGAGCTTTGGTAATAGTATCGGGAGTGACCAATTCCATCTCCTCACATAATTTGCGGAGAGGAGTTCCGTGAAAAGGAACAAAGGAGTAAAGATTTTGGTTGTGAGATTCAATATGTCGATTCAGTTCAACCGTATCCATGGCAAGCTCTCGAGTTTCGGTTGGAAACCCGGTGATATTATTCACACTGAAAGGAATTCCGTAACGGCCAGGTATTTTCAATGCTTTTATGATGGCTTCGTTTTTCCATTCGCGCTTGAGAAGCTTCTTGCGAAACCCCTCATTACCATGCTCGAGTCCAAAAGAGATGCGATGCAGCCCTACTTCTGCTAGGCGCTTCATTTTATATTCAGTAACAGTTTCTGGGCGCGTTTGCATCCAGAAAGGAAGCCGTATATCGGCATACATTTCGCAGAACTCATCAAACTCCCTATCGTTCCAGGAAAGAAAGGTATCAGCCCAGAAGTAGTTATATTCGACTCCATAATTTTCTTTAAAATGTTTCAATTCTTTATAGACAAGTTTTAGGTCTTTTTTCCGGAAAAACTTTGAATCGGTTTCGTCATTATATAAGGTGGTTTGATCCGGAGAATTGCAGAAGGTGCATTTATACGGGCATCCTCTAATGGTTTCAACAGGCATCATCTTATACCACTTGCCGGCCATGGGGCGGTACAACCTTTGTTCTTCAAAGAGGTCAATGTCGATGATGGGCGTATCATTGATTTCGAAGGAATTTGAGATGGGGTTTTTGATGAGCGAACCATCCTTTTTCTTGGCCCATATATTTGTTACATCATCCCATGAATTTCCTTTTTCAATTCGATCGCATAAATCGATCATGGTGTTTTCCCCTTCGCCCAAACAAACCATGTCGACAAGATCGTGTTTGATCACAAGCTCGGGAGCAAATGTTGGGAAAACCCCTCCTACGATCACTGGGGTTTTGTGGCGAGTGATGAATTCTCTTATTTCATCAAGCATCCGAACACCCAGCAGCCACATATCTTCTGTGGTGGAAAGAGCTATCAGATCAGGCTGAAAATCTTCTACTTTAACTTTGATATCATCGGACCAATTCGTTTCTCGCATCTTGATCCCTTTTTCGCTGGCGCTAAAAGGAACCACATTGAGCCGTTCTGCTTTGGTTCCATCGGAATCAATTCCGTGGTCCGTCTGATAATAGGTTGCATCAAACAAATCCACTGAATGACCATGGTCCTTCAATAAGGCAGAAAACAAAGCTATCGCAGGCGGCAACATATTCATGCCGTATGTATTCGGATAAATGAAAAGTACTTTAATACCCATTAGCCCTCTGCAACAAAAAAATAAATAATATTATGAATCAAATGGAATTGTAACGCTATGGACAACAAATGTCAGCAAAAACAAAGGTTGCAGGAAGCTAATTTATGAAGTTTTTACTAGCTGTCAGGTTTGCACAACCCAAATATTTCGTCGATTTTTTCATCCGTAGGTTCACAAAAAAACATTTCTTTATGCTTTTCCGCAATGGAATGAATCAAATCTGATTTGGTTGTGGTCAGGTCGCTAAAAGTTTTTGTCCATTTAACAATTTCAGCCCCATTTGAAGCGTTTTCCCAGATAATTCCTTTGCCGAATTTGGGGAGATAACTGTGGCTGACTCCCAATCCTGTTTCAATGTTGATCACTGGAATCCCCAGGCTAGTAGCTTCTACAAGGGCACCGGTTGATTTTCCAATAACACATCCGACATGATTAAAAAGAGCGTAAATGTCATCATCTACTATTTTCATTTTCCCTTTCATCCTATGAGCATATTTATTTTTATCAGTGGCAGGATGGAATTTAACAAATAGTTCGATTGAGAGTTGAGCCTCATCTATCATTTGTAAGATTTTATCAATTTCATATTCAAAAAACGGCATCAGAACGAGCAGACTCGTTTTCCCTTTCACGTCTACCGTTGTTTGGAATAATCGAAAATACCGCATTGAAGGCCCAATCTCAAACTTAAGGGAGCTATCTTTATTGAGGTAATAGGTCCCATTCACCAGAATGTGATCAGGGATCAAGTCAAAATTGATTTCTCTTTCATCTGCATGCAAATTTAGAAGAGTAGCTGGCCATAGGTAGAGTTGTGCTCCATAAATTTGTACATTCTTATGGGTGGATCGCAGGCCCTTATAAAAATTTTTATCTTGAGGTTGGTTTTCATACCAGCTAATACACTTCAACGCTGGAACATCCATTTTCGATATTTGCCTGCCAAAAAGTTGCCTTGCATAATTTTTCATTGTTACGTGATCCATGGTGTCCCATAGAAAAAATCGAATAAGCTTGTCTTCTGGAGAACTTATTAGTCTTCTTATCTTCCGCAATACTCGGAAGGGGTACGCCAGAATAAATCCAAACATCTTAAAATAGTCCGATAAATTCAAAAGTTGGAAGCTGGAAAGAACCGGTCGTTTTAGATCTTTTAAAAGGCAAAACATTTTGTAATACATTAGTGGATTATTTGCGCCGGATAATTTTGGGGTGTAGGCATAACTTATTCCTTTGGAGGTTAATTTTTTTTCAAGTCCGGGGAAAAACCTGTCGGTCAGATCACCCTTTTGAACAATTTGCTCAGGGGTAAGATAGATGTCAATTAGGGTGAGTGGCTTCTTAGGGTCAGGATTGAATTTTTGTCGGGAGACTTTATGAGCTAAACTTTGCGCTAAAAAAATTACAAGCCAGCCAATACTTTTAGCGAAATATAGTAATAATTTTTTTAAAGAGAATAAAAAAGAAATGGGTTCATATTCTTTTTCTTCAAGGTAGTTGTCCAAAGCATCTAAAGGTAGATCGCTTTTGGATAATACCGCATTGGACAACAGAAGTGGGTCGCTGTAAGAATTTATTGCAGCATTTGATAGATAGTTGTATAGGTTTTTTAATCGAGGATTTTCTATTTGCAGCCGCTCTTCATCGGCCAAAGAAAAGTCTGTTGCAGCTTGGTTCATTTTTTCTTTTTCGTCGCGAGGCATTTTTTAGAGAATTTTATATTGGAAAGAATTTCAACAGGGAGGAATAATGTTGTGATCTACAAATTAGCTAGAACCCACTTTTCGCTTTTTACGAGATCTTCTTCAGTATGAACATCAATTGACCAATCTATTTCATAAGGTTTAACTTTAGGACCCATGAATTTCCAGGGAGGTTGGCCATCACTACTATGAATTGA
>DUZG01000031.1 GCA_013349585.1 Nitrospinota bacterium
AAAGGCAAACAAGAATACGGCGGAGGCTGGGTTTGTTTCAAGAAGAAGGGCGGGTGTAATAAAAAATGGCAGGACGGAGATTCTGCAATAGAAAACCTGCCTTCCGGCAGAACCGATCATGACAACCCTGCCGACTACTACAACACCGTCCTCAAGATGGCAAAGAAACGGGCTCTGGTCGATGCGGTACTCACCGCCACTGCGGCTTCTGACATCTTTTCGCAGGACATAGAAGAGACCCGTAGCAATGGCGATAATAATGGCGGAAGTAATACTCCTGAACCGAATGAACCAACGCCAGCTCAAGAACATAAAAAAGAACTGAGCACGGACGCTTTCACAAAAAGAGCCATAGAAGCCACAGCACAAATACCTTCACCACAACAGACAAACGGTGTGGCCGGGTCTGCTTTGGAATGCATCAACACTCACATGGTAGGTCAGTTCAACGGCAACACGTCCAGAGGCCGCTCATGGCTACGCTCACGCGCTGTCCAGGCGGTCAAGAACAACAGTCTTGATGCCAACATGCAGGTTATCGGTGGTGTCAATGAGGCCCATGAACTTCCCGAGCAAGTGCTTGAATACATCGCTTGGGAAATTAAAGAAGCTGTAACAGTTTAGATAATTAATGAATCAACTTACCTTGCCAAGACTTATAGGATTAAAAGACGCCCCGCATTACCTGGGGATGAGTAAGAACAAGTTTGGGCGCTTGGTAAGACCTTATATACCCGAGATTAGGGAGGGGCGTTCCGTTATATTTGATCGCTTTGATCTGGATTCTTTTGCAGAAATAATAAAGCGAGAATGCGGTCGCTCCGGAAAGAAAGAGGGAGCAAACTTATGGGACGCAAACGAACGCCGGGGCTCATCCAAAGGAAAGGGGTCTGGCACATCAACAAACGCATCTGCGGACAACTCATCTGCAAAAGCACGGGCACGCAAGACCTCGAAAAAGCGGAATTATTCCTTGCAAGAATCATTGAGGAACTCCGGCAGTCAACAATTTACGGAGTCCGACCTGAAAGGACATTTCGACAAGCGGGGGTAAAGCACCTCAATGAATCAATAAAGGCGAGTCTTAGAGAGGATGTGCTTCACTTAAGAAAACTGGATCCTTTTATCGGAGACCTGCCATTACATGGAGTACATATGGGAAGTTTGCAGCCGTTCATTGAAAACCTGAAAAAGGTTGGCAATAGCAACCGGACGATTAATTATGCGCTTCAAGTAACACGAAATATTTTAAACAAAGCGTCTGGGGAATGGATGGATGAAAATGGTTTGACTTGGCTACATGCGGCACCAAAAATTAAACTGCTAACGTTAGACGACGCAAGAGAGCCTTACCCTATCTCTTGGGAGGAGCAAACCAAGCTCTTTGATGAGCTTCCTGAACACCTTCGTACGATGACTTTGTTTGCAATTAATACCGGTTGCCGGGATAAAGAAATAACAGGGTTGAAGTGGGAGTATGAAGTTGATATTCTGGAAATGCAAACTAGCGTCTTCATAATCCCGGCGCAAAAAGTTAAAAATCGAACTAACCGGGTAGTGGTTTTAAATGACGTTGCCAAATCCATCATTGAGACTCAAAGAGGAAAAGATCCCGAGCATGTTTTTGTTTACAAGGGAAAACCTATAAACCGAATTGGCAACTCTGGTTGGAGGGATGCCAGAGTCCGGGCGGGAATGCCACATGTCCGTGTTCATGACTTACGACATACATTTGGTCGTAGACTAAGGGCTTCAGGGGTGAGATTTGAAGACATTCAAGATCTGCTTGGACACAAGTCTAGCAGGATTACAACTCACTACTCAGGACCAGAGGTATCAAATCTAATTGAAGCGGCGAACAAGGTTTGCAGTAGCAGCTCCAGGCCGAGTCCGTCATTAGTAATCCTAAAAAGGAAAGTGGGGTGACACGTAGGTCAAGCAAAATTCAAGCAAAGCGAATTTTGCAAACAAACTGGCGGCTAGACAGGGTTGCCTAACCGCCTATAAAATAAGGGGTTGATTGGTGGGCCGTCTCGGGATCGAACCGAGGACCTACTGATTAAGAGTCAGTTGCTCTGCCAATTGAGCTAACGGCCCACCCTATATATAGATTTTGTTTTTGATCTTTCTGGAAAGTGCATTCTACCCAATCCTATCCCGTCTAGCAAGCTGGGTTATCCTCCCAACATCCAAGCCCATGCATGGTACTGCATTGCGCTGATGGTTGCTGAAACTCCGCCGAGCAATAAAGATAAAAGTAGAAATCGATATGCTTTATTCTTGTCTGCTCGCATTTCCACAATGTCGACCAAAAAAGAAACAAACATCAACGCAAAAAACAGGAGTTTGGCAATATCAGGCAGAATTTCTTCTGCGGCCTCCAAGGTCTGCTGAACCAACATCTTCTCGTGCAGAAAACCGATTCCATACAGTCCCATCAAAAGAATCGACCATATTTTGAGCAGCAACTCCCTTGTTTCTTCAATCTGATAGCTAGACATTGCAGGTTTTTCCCCTGTTTATTAAATTAATTTGCACCCCGGAAACCTGCAAATCATCTAATATTTATATTATTATATAGGTGTGTATCAACTTGCATATTTTGATTAGTTTTGGGTAAGTTTTCCCAAACTGTACCTTATGGTATAATTCTACCTGAACATCGATCACCCCCTTACATTTTCTTATTGAAAGCCCGCGCTTTCTTTGAACGGGTCATTCAGACAAAATTAAGGTTATTTCCAATTTTTAACTTTTATTAAGAGGCAGAAAAATCATGGCAATAAGATTAGGAGATATCGCGCCGGACTTTACGGCAGACACTAGCGAAGGCACCATCGAATTCCATAAATACCTTGGAGACGGATGGGGAGTTTTGTTTTCACATCCCAAAGATTACACACCGGTTTGCACAACCGAACTGGGACGTGTTGCCAGCTTGAAAAGTGAGTTCGACAAACGAAATGTAAAAGTTATCGCATTGAGTGTGGACCCGGTTGACTCCCATAAAGGCTGGATCAAAGACATCAACGAGACGCAAAATTGTTCAGTCAATTACCCCATCATTGCTGATCCCGAAAAAAAGGTTTCAGAAATGTATGACATGATTCATCCCAACGCTTTGAACAACCTGACGGTTCGTTCCGTCTTCATCATTGGTCCAGATAAAACAGTGAAACTCACACTCACTTATCCTGCATCTACGGGAAGAAATTTTGACGAGATACTGCGCGTTATTGATTCGCTACAGCTCACTGCCAATTACCAAGTTGCAACTCCGGTTGACTGGAAACATGGCGATGACTGCGTGGTGGTACCGGCGATCAAAACCGAAGATATTCCGGCAAAATTCCCAAAAGGACATAAGGTCATCAAGCCTTATTTACGTACCACACCACAACCAGACTTATAAAAATTTTTCCAAAAGCCTGTGCGGGCGGCAAACCGCCGCCTGTACCGGGCTTTTTTATTTGATTCCAATGGAACATAACAAAGCCTTAGGTCAGATTTCCTCCCTCATCAAGTTATTGACTGACCGGGACGAGTTTGTCAGGAGCAGCGTTCGTGATCAACTGGTCGAGTTGGGTGAAGATGCCCTACCCTTCCTGGAGATAGCCACTCGCGGCGACGATGATGCTTTGCGCATCCAAGCTAATATCGCAATCCAGAATATTCTTCCGCAAAAGCTTGCTGAAAAATTCAGGCAACTTGCACAAAAAGGATTAGGACAAGACATTGATCTCGAAACCGGAATGATGCTGATCATGGAATTCGGCTACCCAGATTCGTCTCCCGAAGAGTGCAGTCAAAAACTCGATGATCTAGCCCAAAAATTTGCTGACACTTTAAAGCCTGAAGCAAAACCGCCCGAAATTGTTGCCGCCTTCACGCATTTTCTTTTCCAAGAAAATGGGTTCAAAGGCAACAAAGATAATTACCAGAATCCAGACAATAGCTTCATCAATAAAGTTTTAGATAATAAAACGGGTTTACCCATTACCCTTTCAGCAATATGCGTTTTGCTGGCAAAGCGATTGAATTTACCAATTGTTGGTGTAGGAATGCCGGGCCACTATATTGTGAAATACAGTTTGCCTATAGAGCCGATCTATTTTGACCCTTTCCATCAAGGCCGTCGGTTGACTAAAAAAGAATGTATTCAGATTGTTGAACAATTCGGTCATTCTTTTGAAGAACATTTTTTATCGCAATCAACACAACGAGAAACCCTTATCCGCATGCTCAACAACCTGATACAGGTTTATAAAAATTCAAATGAAACAAAAAAAGCTGAGATACTCACTGAATATATAAAAATTCTGCTGAATCCATCCAGAAACCAACAATCAGAAAGAACCCTTTAAAATCTTCTCATGTCAAAATTTGTTCTTATTACAGGAGCCGGTACAGGAATCGGTCGTAGCATCGCCGAAACACTTGCAAGTCAAGGGTATGCCCTGATCCTCTGTGGTCGCAACCTCGACAAGCTGGAAGAAACAAAAGCCAACTTGCAAAAATCTTCCACCCATTCAACGCATTCCTGCGACATAAGAAAAGTCGGGGATATGCAATCTGCTTTAGAAAAAATTAATGTGGAATCCTTATACGGGCTGGTAGCCAATGCCGGGATCGGCGGTGAAAATACTTACGGAGAAAATGATCGCTGGCGGGAAGTCATCGATACCAATCTAACGGGAACTTATCAAACAGTTCAAGAATGCCTGCCCTACCTTAAAAAAGATACCGCTCCTTTTAAAAAAGTGGTAATCCTTTCATCCATTCTGGCAAGGCTGGGCGTGCCAGGCTATTCAGCATATTGCGCTTCTAAAGCGGGACTACTCGGGCTTACCCGATCCTTTGCCGCCGAGTTCAGTGGCGATAAAATTCTGGTCAACGCGCTTTGTCCCGGCTGGGTCAACACGGATATGGCTCAGGAAGGAATAGAAAGTTTCGCCGATGCTTTAAAAATCACAAAAGAGCAAGCCTATCAGGAAGCGATGAAGCATGTGCCGCTTGGTAAAATGTCAGAGCCTGAGGAAATCGCACAGTTCATTGGCTACCTGTTATCCGAACAACAAACTTCGTTGACCGGACAAACTATAGACATCAATAATGGAGCCCTCATGCCCTAATCGGCGAGCCGCCGGTGGCAACAGATCAATACCCGTGAAGCAAAACGAATCCATCAAGCTTTTCACGATGCAAAAAAAGAGCATCACCAATCGTTATCTATAACTAAACGATACTTTGCTTTTCCCTGCCGAAGATTCTCCATCGCATCGTTGACCTTGCTCATGGGAAAATGTTCAGTAACCGGGTCAATACCGTGCCGCGATGAAAACTCAAGCATCTTTCTAATATTTGCAGGGCTTCCGACAGGTGAGGAACCTACCGAGCGCTGCCCAAACAACATGGGCACGACACTTATGCCTAACGGTTCTGGAACGACACCCAGCATATGCAAACGACCTCTTGGCTTTAGAGCTTCCATATAAGCATTCCAATTCAGTTGCACATTCACGGTAGACAAAAGTAAATCGAATCGACCTGCAACAGCCTTTATTGCCTCAGGATCACGCGAGTTGATAGTTTCAGTCGCTCCCAGTTCTAGAGCTTCTTTTTCTTTTGATTCACTTGAGGTAAATGCAGTCACATGACACCCCCATGCCCGTGCGAATTTTAAGGCCAAATGCCCCAGCCCACCAATCCCGATGACTCCAACACTTGCCGTTGGTGAAATATTTAGCTGCACTAATGAATTAAACATGGTGATTCCACCACAAAGCAACGGACCTGCGGTTTGTACATTCAGTCCCTCTGGAATTTTAAAAACACTGGGTCCCTGGGCACGCACCGTATCAGCAAAACCTCCATGCCTTCCTACGATGGTTGCCGAAGCATCCGCACACATATTGTGGTGACCATCTAAACATTGATCACAAGTCATACAATATCCCGCATGCCAGCCCAACCCCACCCGATCGCCTACAGCAATATGAGAAACATATTCTCCAATGGAAGCAATTTTCCCTATTACTTCATGCCCCGGAACAAAAGGGTATTGCGTCATTCCCCAATCATTATTGAGCATGCTTAGATCACTGTGGCAGATACCGCATGACTCTACAGAAATATCAACGTCAGTTGGACCCAATGCCCCCAACTCATATTCGAAAGATTCTAAAATACCACTGGCTTTATTGGCAGCATATGCGTGAACAAGGGTCATATTTTTTCTCCTGCATGAATTATAGGTACTGTTTTTTCAGATACTGATTGCGCAACCAAACCCTAATCTGTAGAGATTAAGATACTTTATCTGCGTTCTAATATTTCCCGTCAAAAACTATTTTCAACTACGACTTCGCTTAAGGGCAATTGGCCCGGCTTTGGCCACGGCTCTTTTATCCCCTTGCCTATGGCCACCATCGGCCCCATAACATGATCTTCAGGTAAATTAATTAGCTCCGAAACTTTTTCAATATCAAAACCGATCATAGGACAAGATTCATAACCCATCGACTTTGCCGCCAGCATCAGAGTTTGCATCGCCATACCAATTGACCGTTGCGCCTCGTCGCGTTGTAACCATTCCCGTCCCTCGTGAAAAGGTTCCATCCAATTTACCAGCAAGTCCGCAACCTCTTTTGGAGCATTTTCCCAGTAGCGTTCAGGATTTTTCTTCCACCCATTGGTATCTGCGGTCATGATAATAAGCAAAGAAGCGTCTGTCATTTGAGCTTGATCGTTGCCAAATATCTTTCGAATTTTTTGACGAAGCTCAGGATTGCGCACAATAACAAAACGCCAGTGCTGTATATTAAAACTGGTCGGAGCCTGTATTGCTGCTTCAAGAAGTTTTGTTTCTTCTTCAGGTGATAGTTTATGCTCCGTATCATACTCCTTGATTGAGCGGCGCTGGTATATCGCGTCAAATGTTTCCATGAATTTTTCTCCTTATTGATTGAGACAAATCATTAATTTCTCGAATACCAACGAGAGTAAAATCGTTAAAAAAACAAGTTCAAGCTATTTTTATAATCACTATTTTACCCTCTATCCATTTTCACAAACCTAAATCACTAAGACATGGGTGATCATCAGGTCTACGACCTTGCGACCAAAGGAATTTACGTTCGGATTCATTGATGGGTAGATCATTAATACAAGCATAACGATTTTTTATGAGGCCAAGCTCATCAAACTCCCAATTCTTATTGCCGTAAGAGCGAAACCAACTTCCCCTATTATCATGCCACTCGTAAGCATAACGTACTCCAATACGATTTCCCTCAAACACCCATAGCTCTTTTATCAAACGGTATTCAAATTCCTTTCCCCATTTAACCCTCAAGAATTTCACTACCTCATCGCGTCCATTAACGAAAGTAGAGCGCTTCCGCCATTGGGTATCCGAGGTATAGGCTAAGGATGCTTTCTCAGGATTGCGGCTATTCCAACCATCTTCTGCAAGACGAATTTTTTCCTCCTCATTTTTAGCCGAATAAGGTGGTAATGGTAATCAGTCATCATAACTTCCCTCCTACTTTAATTTATGTGTATACACACTTATAGTTACAAAAAATAACTAGTAAGGATTAAGCTTTTTAACGGTTGATGATAAATTGTCCACCAATAATTCCCAGTTACCATTTCCCAAGGTCATGACGACCTCATTTTGGACTTCCTTCCAATGAATCATTGCCTGTTTCAAAACTTTTTTTCCCGAGAGAGTTAAAGACAAGGCTTTAGTCCTCTTATCCAATCCAGGAAGCACTTCAACCCAACCACTTTTTTGCAAAGGTTTCAAGTTTCGGGACAGAGTAGTACGGTCCATAACCAAGGCTTTCGACAATTCGGTAATAGCAACGTTTTCTTTTGAAGAAACTGCAGCCAACAATGTAAATTGCGTTGCATAAAGCCCACAAGGTTTTAAAGCCTCATCAAACAATTGTGTCACGGCACGTGTTGCTTTCCTTAAATTAAAGCAGGTGCAGTTTTGCACGCTTTCACTCCTTTTGCCTGAATTGACTTTAGTGTTCCGTTTCATATTTAAGTGTGTATACACGTATTTAGAAAATAGCAATCGTTTTTTGAAAATTTGATATTTAAAGGGGTTTAAAAATCGATAACCAGCTGATTACTGAGCTGGCCCAGGGGTAGAAGGCTCTAACGTATCGACCACGCCATCACTGGGGGTCGGAGCTTGCGGGAGAAGCTCAGCACCTTCAGGACCAAAAGTTTCTCCTAAACGCTGACGAATAAAATCCAAGAGATCATTTAAGGTGCGTAGGATAGTATCTGTTTCAGGAACCTTTGCTGTTTCTGTTTCGAAGACCGCGTCAAATGTTACCTGCACCAGAGCCGGGAAGTCACGAATACCTTCAGTATCTAATGCAGAAGCTGGATTATTCAAGATTGCATCCGCATCCTTTGGCGCTACACCACCTTCACCTTCTGGTAGTTGATTGAAAGTGCTTGTTGAAAAAGCTGCAACAATAATACGCTCCAATGAAATTTCCACTTCCTGAAGCACACCCAAGTTAGCAGCCAAAATATCACCGGATGCATCGAAATTAAATTTACCGCTGCTGAAAAATTCACTCGCTATTGGAGAGATTTCTGCCGCCAGCTTGTTAATTGCCGCCAACTCCTCTTCATTTAAATCCCCTTGCACAGAGATAGAATACCTAGAA
The DNA here is from genome assembly GCA_013349585.1 of Nitrospinota bacterium. GTDB lineage: Bacteria > Nitrospinota > Nitrospinia > Nitrospinales > VA-1 > UBA8687. The sequence continues at coordinate 8,697 of DUZG01000031.1, forward strand.
GCGGCTCTTGCCTCAGCACTGATTTCTTGAAACGAACCAAATTTTTTGGATTGAGTTTGCGTGCGGGACTCTGAAAGGGACTGCTCGCTTGAAAAAGAAAGGCTTACCTGATCCCCTTCCTGAGTTCGTACGTTCAACTCGCTTGCAACGGAAAACCCCATAACAGAACTGCTGTTACGTTGTTGTATTTCCTGTGAATTTGATTCGGCTATTTCAAGTGCCATGATGAAGATTCGTTTTAATTGCTAATAAGTTTTTTCTCTATATATATTTGTATCGGACAGGATAACCGTGAACATAAGAAAAAAAAACCCATACCCATAACTAAAAAAAATTATATTATTTTAATGCACGTTATTTAATTATCCCAATGGGGGGTTTTCTTTCTTAAAAAGAATAATACGATTGTTAAAGTAGTTGAATTGAATCATAGGCCAAATTGCCGTAAAAATTTCTATCTAAAAACTTTGATATTCCATACTATAATCATTAAAAATACTTGATCAGCTAAACCAAAGAGTACCCAATGAGCGACACATTAAGACAAGACATTATTTTCAAAATATTAAAAATCGCATCGGATAATTCCGATCTCGGTTCCGATGAGCAATTTAATCTCGCCGACTCTGGAACCAAGACAATGTTTGCTCAACTAATGAGTGAAGGTGCGTCGTCTTCTGTAGGAGAGGATCCCGACCAAAAAAAAAGCCAGAACAAAGCGGCGGATGAAAAAGAAAGATAGGAACCAGAGAAAAGAACATGTTGGGAAATTTTTTCTGCAGTTAATAGAGAAGAATTTAAGAAAACCAGAGTTACCCGATTGTCTGTCACCTGTGTTCGCCAACTCGGTGCAAGCTACCAATGGCGTTGAACAATACGAAAAAATGTCTGGCAAAATCAGCCGACTGCTGGAGTTTGGCGAAAAAAAGGGTTTCGACTACGACCAGATTCTCGACAGCAAACCGGGTAAATCCATCATCGCGGGGGAAATATTAACGCTCTATAAGAATAAAATGGGATCGGGTAGTTTTGAGAAACTGCTTCAAAACAGTTTGGATAAAACTCTGGTGAAAAATATTCCAAACATAGAAAATGGGGCGGATCTAAATATTGAAGATACCGTGAACCTAGCCTATAAGGAATTCAATAAATATCTTTCCGGAAAAGCCACCTGAATCATCCCCACTACCCCTGATTATATATCTTTTAATGCGGGATTGGTTTTATCCTTTTCCGAGAGAACCGGGTTCGAAGTCGGCCAATTGATGCTAATATCAGGGTCATTCCACATAATACCCTTTTCCTTTTCTGCAGAATAATATTCGGAAACTTTGTATAAAAATTCAGCTGTATCGCTGAGAACACAAAATCCGTGCGCAAATCCGTCAGGAATATAAATTTGCAGATAATTGGAATCCGACAGGGTATAACCTCTCCACTGTCCAAAAGTGAGTGACTGTTTACGAATGTCCACCACCACATCGAACACCTCTCCTTTAATCACCCGTACCAGTTTCGCTTGCTCCGGAGCAGCCCGATAGTGGAGGCCGCGAATGGTATTCTTTTGGGAAACAGATTGATTGTCCTGGACAAACTCTTCCTCTATTCCAATTTCTTTATATCTTTCTTTTTGAAAGCTCTCGAAAAATCTGCCTCGAGAATCGGAATGAACAGTGGGCTGGATTAACAACACGCCTTCTAAATCCGATTTTTCAACGTTAAAATTCATATCAAATACCCAGGTTTAAATAAAGAAGATGGGGGTGGGAGAGGAAACCCACATCAAGGAAGGGGATTATATAACGCAAAGGGTAAAATTGGCAATCAAGCAAACGCAAATAAATCCAGCTTATATACCCAGCCGGGGTGAGGAATAAATAATTAGAATAATTCGAGGTTATCTTTAAAATTTGGTAATATCTGGCTTTACAAAAATTAACCCAATAAGAGCTTAAATGAAAATTATACCTGCGGTAGACATAAAAAATGGCAAATGCGTTCGCCTTTCCCAGGGAAAAGCCGATCAGGAAACAATTTATTCGGATCATCCTCAAGGAATGGCAGATCATTGGGATGAAGAAGGTGCCCAACTCATTCATGTTGTCGATCTCGACGGTGCATTTGAAGGCTCCCCTAAAAATTCTAAAATTGTTAAAGAAATCATATACAGCAGTTCCGTTGACATTCAGGTCGGGGGCGGTATTCGAACTCTTTCTTCAATCGAGGAATATGTCAAAGCCGGGGTCTATCGGGTTATTTTAGGAACGATTGCCCAAAAAGTACCCGAGTTTGTGGAGCAAGCGTGCAAAAAATTTCCAGGAAAAATAATTGTCGGCATAGATGCCAAAGATGGCATGGTCGCAGTGAAAGGCTGGGTCGAAGTTTCTGACCAGAAAGCCACCGATCTTGCAAACAAAATGCGAGGTTACGGTATTGCCGGATTCATCTTTACAGATATCAGTCGCGATGGAATGCTTCAAGGTCCTAACCTTGAAAGCATAAAAGAGTTTGCAGAAGCGGCTCAATTACCCGTCATTGCATCGGGAGGCGTCAGCCGTCTTGAAGACATCCAAAACTTAATGAAGCTGGAATCCTCCGGTGTCGAAGGTGTCATTATTGGAAAAGCTCTTTATGACAAAACCCTGTCTTATGCTGACGCAAAAAAACTCGGCTAATACTTATGCTGGTTAAACGCATCATACCCTGTCTGGACGTTAAAGATGGCCGCGTGGTCAAAGGGGTGAACTTTGTCAACCTGCGTGACGCAGGCGACCCCGTTGAGGTTGCCGCAGCGTATGAAAAAGAAGGTGCCGATGAACTCACCTTTCTGGATATTACCGCCTCACATGAAAATCGCGACATCATTCTGGATGTCGTAGCACGAACCGCAGAAAAAGTTTTTATGCCTCTTACCGTAGGGGGCGGCGTCCGTACTTTAGACGATATTCGAAACCTGTTAAAAGCCGGGGCCGACAAAGTAGCCATCAATTCAACTGCCGTTAAAGACCCAGAGTTTGTGCAAAAAGCAGCGCAACGTTTTGGAAGCCAGTGCATAGTCGTCGCCATCGATGCCAAGCAGACAAAGTCTGTGGCCGACGACCCGTCCATTCCAAATTGGGCAGAAGAGCACCCTGATTTACTATTGGATAGAAACAGTTCATCCACTTCCTGGGAGGTCTATATCCACGGTGGCAGAACAGCCACAGCTATAAATGTAGTTAAATGGGCTCAGCAAATGCAAGACTACGGCGCAGGTGAAATTTTGCTAACCAGTATGGATAGAGATGGGACGAAATCAGGTTACGATCTGGAGTTGAATCGTTCGGTTTCCGAATCCGTAACCATTCCGGTGATCGCATCAGGAGGCGCCGGAACACTGAAGCATCTATATGATGGGATTATCGATGGCAAAGCCGATGCCGTGCTAGCCGCCTCTATATTCCATTTCAAAGAATTTACTATCGACGAAACCAAACGCTACCTGAAAGAAAAAGGCGTTTGCGTCCGCCTCACTTAACGCCGCAATTTTTCAGTTCAAGGATTTTCGCTGAAGCATCGAGAGTGGCTTGGGTTTCAAAAGGCAGCGTCCAGATTTCCATACTATGGCCTATCGGGCAATGGGTCAGAATTGGAATGTTGGGTTTTGGAAATAAACCGACAAGAACATCTTCCAGTTTTCCATCTCCCGATTTTTGTGGATTGCAGTTGACCATCTCTCCAAAAATAATTCCCCGCACGCCTTTAAATTTTCCCGCAGCTTGCAACTGCCACAACATTCCATCTAATTTATATAAAGGTTCGCTCACATCTTCTATAAATAAAATCCGATTGCGGGTTTGTACTTCATAAGGCGTTCCCAGCGAACGGCAAAGTAGCGTCAGGCACCCCCCTGTAATTTTTCCCGTGGTAATCCCTTTTGAAAACACTTTAGCCTTTCGGCAATGAAGTGATTTTGCCGTTGCTTCTCCCATCAAAATATTTTTGAACTGCTTGCGCGACTGATTCATGGGAGCTCGACCAAAACTACCCGCAACCATCGGACCATGAAAACCCACCACACCGCAATGAATATACAAATAATGAAGTAGCAACGTGATATCACTGGATCCGACAAAAATTTTTGCATTGGCCCGAATCACTTTTGCATCCAAATATTGAAGAACTCGATTCGTGCCGTAGCCGCCGCGCGCGCAAAAAACAGCTTTAATCTCGGGATTGCGTACCATATCCATTATGTCTTGCGCCCGTTGTAAATCATCACCCGCAAAATAGCGTGAGCGGGAATAGATTTGCTTGCCGAGTACCGGCTGGAAACCCATTTTAGAAATCACATACAATCCGTTTCGCAATTGTTGTTTATCGACGGGTCCTGCTGGAGCCACCACGCCGATTTTATCGCCTGGGTTGAGTTTTGGCGGTCGGATTAATGAAAGAGTTTTTTTCGACATTACAAATAACTTTCAAAAGGTTACAATAATTGCTTCAAATAAAATTTATTTTCAGGAATCATGGTTGCAGCAATTATTCAGGCCCGAATGGGGTCAATACGTTTCCCAGGAAAAAGCGTCCGCCTGCTTAAAGGAATTTCTATTCTTGAGCATATCATCATTCGATTACAACAGGTTCCAGAAATTGATCGAATTCAATTAGCCACGACTGAAGCTAAAACAGAAGCCCCTCTCATCGAAATAGCAAAAAAGCATAAAGTGGCTGTGTTTCAAGGTTCTGAAGAGGATGTTTTGAAACGGTTCATACAAGCTGGAGAAGCCATCGAAGCCCAACATATTGTTCGCATCTGTGGTGACAACCCTCTTACGGATATTCCTCTTTTACGATCTTTGATAACAGCGCATCTCGAGTCACATGCCGACTATACGATATCTGCCGACCCGATTCCCCTAGGAACCGGTTGCGAAGTAGTTTGCCTGGAAACTCTTAAAAAAATCGAGAAACAAGCTAAAGAACTTAAATATCGCGAACATGTAACTACTTGGTTTCATGACCATAATGATAAATTTACAATTGCCCGGGTTGAAGCACCTTCTTATTTAAGAAATCGCGATTTTCGATTAACGATAGACACTCCACAAGATTTTTCCTTAATGGAAAAGATTTTCTCAAAAATCAATCCACACTCTACAATTGACCTGAAAGCCATAATAACGTTTCTGGAAACCCACCCTGAAGTCGTTTCTTTAAACTCAGAAGTCGTTCAAAAAAACTGGCGCACAAAAAATCAATAATTTTTCAGCTTTTGGTAAAGTTTTTAAACTTCCTACCGATAACCATCATTGAGGCGGGAAGTAACCTGGATTTAGGCAAGAAAAATTTCCTCTCTCAAATAGTTTTTAGGAAACGGTGGAAAGCTGAAAGGAAGCCACATTAAAAATATCCTTCAGGGACAGCAGCACTAGTTAAACATAAAAAAATAGTAAAAATAATCAAACTCTTGGTGGAGGATTAGGGATATGGCAGTCAGAATTTTCAATAATACAGCCTCGATTAATGCTCAAAGGATCTTGGGCGAAAATAGCACACGTCTCGCTCAATCCGTTGAACGCATCTCATCTGGTATCAGAATTAACAAAGCTTCAGATGACGCAGCTGGGTTGGCTATTTCAGAAGCATTACGTTCAGATATTCGGGCAATGCGTCAAGCAGTTCGGAATGGGAACGACGGTATCTCAATGATTAACGTTACAGAAGGTGCGCTCAACGAACAAGCGAGTATCCTTATTCGACTTCGTGAGTTAGCCTCACAATCAGCAACCGGTACCGTTGGTTCAACCGAACGTCAAACGATTCAGTTGGAGTTCAATTCACTGAGAATGGAAGTCGATCGGATCTCAGAATCTACTACGTTTAATGGTCAAGGACTAGTTGATGGGGCTCTGGCATCGTCAATATCTAGCTCACAGCATATAATCATTCAGATTGGAATTAACAGCAGCAACAATAGCCAAATCAACTTGAACAAGGAAATGAATCTTACAGCGATAACATCTTCCGCTCTTTCTATTGATAAACTTTCCCTTACCAGTGCCGCGGCCGCTTTGACCGCAATGGAGAGTATCAACACTGCTATCAGTAATATTTCGGCGGGTCGAGGTAAGGTTGGTGCGGTACAGAACAGGCTGACTCGTACTATAGCAAACCTTGGAGTTACAATTGAAAACTTACAGGCCGCTGAATCTTCTATTCGAGATGCAGATATCGCCGAAGAAATTGCAACTCTGACAAGAAACCAGATTCTCGTGCAATCTGCAACAGCTATGGTTGGACAGGCAAATCTGATACCCCAGTCTATCTTGCAGTTATTGGGTTAATCGAATCATTATTCACCGATCTAACCAGCTTATTGCGAGGAGTCCGTTATGGATCAGAAAACTATACCTTTTAAATTAGACTTTATAGATCCCATCACCGAGAATCTGGATCACGATTTTTTAAAATCCGGAACTCGGGTGACAGATCTAAAAAGCCTGGATCAAGCACTCCATAATATTAGTTTAGCAATGGAGTTGCTTGAAGAGGCAGACTTGGCTTACGAAAAGATTGAAGCTCTTCTGGCCGAAATCAAACAGTTGGCAAAACCTAGTCTCGCTTCAAATTTTGATCTTTCTCAATTATCAACGGTGGAAGTTAAAATTTCTCTTAATAAAAATGAGTTGGATAAGCTATCCGCATTGACCCAATTCAAGGGAGAAAGAATTCTCGATGGGTCTTTATCGGCCTCAAGAGATGCAGAACAACATCTATATTTGATGGCGGGCGTAACAGGGTCCCCTGAAAATCGGATCAACTTAAATACCGGTCTGAATATACCCAAAATCTCTTGCAAGACTTTGGGTTTGGGGACAATGCTTTTTAACACTCCTGAAGAAGGTTTTAAAACAACGATGATGGTTGAGAGTGCCCTGGATATTGTTACCCGTCTAAAAGGCCGTTCTCAAGCCTTAAAGAGCCATCTCCTCAGGATTAAAAGAAGCATTGATGTTTCCATTACGAATCACCAAGCGGCTGAATCTACACCTCACTCACTGGCGAAAGCAGAAGAAATTTATCGGGCGATCCATACCTACACACCCCGAAACATTAGGGAACATCATGGCAAATAACAGCATTGCCAATAATTCATTATCTCAGACAGCCCAAAGATTTTTGAGAGTCAATAATGAACGGGTGGGACGATCCATTGAAAAAGTGGCTTTCGGGACACGTATCAATAAAGGATAGGATGATATTGCCGGTCTAGCGATTTCTGAATCACTTCGTTCAGATATACGAACACTGAGACAAGCAGAACGAAACGCTAACGTTGGAATTTCTCTTGTTAACGTAGTTGAAGGTTTACTCATTAAGCAGGCCAGCATTCTTATTCGTTTGAGGGAATTGGCCACACAATCTGCATCAGGTACCCTCGGACAAATCGAACGACAAACTCTACAACTGGAGTTTTCCACTCTACGAGAAGAATTTGATCGTATTTCGACCACTACCGAGTTCAATGGGAAAAACCTTATCGATGGTTCTTTGGCAGCCTCTGTTCAAAAGTCTCAACAGGTTGCCATTCAATTAGGTTTTGATAGCTCCAATGAAAACCGAATCAATTTGAATCAGGAGTTGGACCTGATCAGCAGTAGTTCAGCCGGACTTGGACTCGCTGACCTTTATATTACTACTGCGGAAGATGCACTAATCGCAGCCGAACAGATTGAGAATAGTTTTTCCGTTCTAACCCATTCTCGAGGAAAAATGGGGGCCTTGCAAAATCTCCTACAGAGAGCTTTAGGGAATCTGGAAGTATCAATCGAAAACCTGTCGACAGCAGATTCTACGATCAGGGATGCAGACCTTGCAGAAGAAATAGCTCTTTTGACCCGTAACCAGATTATATCTACCTGAGCACCGACCCACAGACGATAGATATTTTTTTTAATTACCTTAAAAGGTTTTCTCCTCCTGTCCACGATTAGCATCCACCTTCTGACTTAACTAAAGTACAGCCCTTTAAAAAATAAGTTTCTAAAGATCTATCCAGTTTCTCCGATAAGCCTCATTGAGTATGTTTATATCCTGAATTAAGAAATATATTTTTTAATTTAACTATCAGGAGGTAGTAAATTTTCAAAGGTGTCGAAATGAATTCTTCACCTAAGGGTTAAAAGCTTGGAGGCTTGTTTTGGTTCAGAGGCCAAAACAGTAACCCGCACTTAAAATCATGGAGGATTACAATGCCAGTTAGAATCTTTAATAACATCGCATCACTCAACGCCCAGAGAATCTTGGGCACCAACAACGATCGGCTAGCAAAGTCGGTTGAACGAATCTCATCAGGTATTCGTATTAATAGGGCCGCCGATGATGCAGCAGGTTTAGCTATTTCGGAAGCCTTGCGTTCAGATATTAGAGCGTCGCGGCAGGCAGTACGAAACGCGAACGACGGAATCTCCCTTATCAACATAGCTGAAGGTGCACTCAACGAGCAGGCCAGTATTCTCATTCGTCTTAGAGAGTTGGCTTCTCAGGCATCAACCGGTACCGTTGGTTCGACCGAACGTCAAACAGTTCAATTGGAGTTTGACGCACTCCGTCTTGAAATTGACCGTATCTCTGCCACCACCGAATTTAATGGTCAGAAACTAGTAGATGGCTCTTTAGCATCGGGTGTTTCTAGTGGAAATCAGATTTTTATCCAGGTCGGTATCGACAGTTCTGTTCATAGTCGAATTAACCTTAACAATGAAATTAATCTCACTGCGGTCACAGCATCTAGTCTTTCGATTGATACCTTGAGTCTAACAACGGCAGCAGGTGCTTTGTCAGCAATGGACATTATCAACACTTCTATTGGGGACGTTACGCAGGGTCGAGGTAAAGTTGGTGCAGTACAGAACAGACTGACAAGAACTATTTCTAATCTGTCGATCGCTGTGGAAAACTTGGTAGCTGCAGAATCTCAAATTCGTGATGCCGATATTGCACATGAAGTAGCGTTGTTGACTAGAAACCAGATTCTGGTACAGGCTTCAACAGCGATGGTGGGACAGGCAAACTTGATCCCGCAGTCAGTGTTGCAGCTCCTAGGTTAATTTATGAATCGAGGATTACGGACATATCATTATTCTTTGACTCACTAAACAGGAGGTTGTAGATATGCAAGTAGATATTTCCTCCTTTGACGGGTAGGTTAAAAAGTCCCAGCCAACGGGGGCAAACATCAAGACCGCATTACATGAGTCTACTTGAAATTTTGATTCGATTATAATTTAGTTGGTTTCTAAAACCGCTCTCTCTCAGAGCCGGTAATGCGTCCCCAGTTTATCTGGGGACGCATTTTTTTTACCCTCCAAAAAAACGCCTAAAACTTATACTATCAATGACTAACTCCCTACCCTCAAAAACAACTTTCCCTTTTTCCACGTCTGGCGCAAAAAAACTATAAAGCATTTTTTTTTATTTTCCGATACATAATCTAAGTTTGATTTTCCTCGAGGGGGAAGATTGAACTGGCTTTGAAGTCCAAAGTAATTTTTTATTTAGAATTAATCAGGAAAGTAGTAAAAGTTTCACTTATTTAAACTTCAGCAAGGATGCTGAAACTAGTGGATTCTAAAACCCCATATTATCAAGGAGGATAATAAACATGGCCATGAGAATTTTTAACAACATCGCGTCATTGAATGCCCAGAGAATTTTAGGCGTAAATAATGATCGCTTGGCACAATCGGTAGAAAGGATCTCGTCCGGGATCCGGATCAATCGCGGTTCAGATGATGCAGCAGGCCTTGCCATATCAGAGGCATTGAGGTCTGACATCCGAGCACTTCGCCAGGCAGTAAGAAACTCGAACGACGGCATTTCTCTTATCAATATAACAGAGGGGGCTCTCAACGAACAATCCGGAATCCTCATTCGACTCCGAGAACTGGCCTCACAAGCCTCAACAGGAACTGTCGGTTCTACTGAACGCCAAACCATCCAACTAGAATTTAGCGCGCTGCGGTCAGAAATTGACCGAATATCGGCTACAACGGAGTTTAATGGTCAAAAGCTAACTGATGGATCTTTATCATCCAGTGTGAGTACTAGTAACCAAGTTATGATCCAAGTTGGTATCAATAGCAGAGCAGAAAGCCGAATCAACTTGAATACATCGATTAATCTAGGAACAATAACAGCATCTGGCCTGAGTATCGACACCTTGAGCATGACGAGTTCCGGCGCAGCATTAACCGCACTTGATATGATGAACACTGCAATCGCAACTGTAACTGCGGGTAGAGGTAAAGTCGGTGCAGTTCAAAATCGGTTGGCCAGGACCATTTCAAATCTTACTGTTACTATTGAGAACCTGCAAGCTGCCGAATCTCAAATTCGTGATGCCGATATTGCACATGAAGTAGCGTTGTTGACTAGAAACCAGATTCTGGTACAGGCTTCAACAGCTATGGTGGGCCAGGCTAATCTGATCCCGCAATCGGTCTTACAGCTTCTCCAGTAATAGAATAATTATCTCGTAAAAAATTTAAAGCTGCGGTTATAAGCAAGGATGCTTAAACTAAACTTAAAAAAATACCAAACCTTTTCAGGGAGGAAAAGAATATGGGTGCACTAGGATTAACCACAAATATATCGTCAATGAACGCGAGAAGGAATTTGGAGCATACATCAAAGCAAGTTGGGTTAAATATGAATCGTATTTCATCCGGAGTAAAAATCCAGCGAGCTACAGATGGCATTGGAGAATATGCACTATCAGAAGGTCTGAGGGCAGATGTCTCAGCTCTGACACAAGGTTCGAAAAATGTTGAAGCTGGAGCAGCATTACTTAGTACTGCTGAAGGCGCATTAAATGAATTGTCCGGCATTCTTTTACGTCTTCGATCTTTAGCATCACAGTCTGCAAATGGAACCTTGGCAGCAACTGAAAGGGAAGCCGTAGATCTTGAATATCAAGCATCCTTAAAAGAACTAGATAGAATTGTAGCCGCTACTGAGTTTAACGGAACCTACCTTCTAAATGGAACCCTTTCAAAAAGTGCCACAGAGCATATTGTTCTTCAGGCAGGAGTAGATTCCAGTTCTAGAAATCAAATTGACCTGAATGAATTAGCTGATTTATCTGATGTTAGCACATCTTCATTAGGCTTAACAGGTTCTGAAATTACCACTCAAGGCTCTTCGTTTCTAGCACTAAATGATTTGACCAAAGCTATTGATACCATAATCGACGCTCGTGGTCGAGTCGGAACAGCACAGATACGAAGCATACATGCTATGGACAATTTAAACGTCCAAGTCGAAAATTTAACCGAGGCTGTATCAACCATTAGAGATGTAGATTTAGCTGAAGAAGTAACAAGTCTAACCAAAAACCAGTTGTTGGTCCAAGCAGGAGTAGCAATGGTAGGACAAGCAAATATAAACCCACAAGCGGCATTAACTCTCCTAGAAGGAGTCTAATAATTTTAAATTTAATAAATAGTTAAAGTGAACTCCGAGGCCTTTCTACTTAGGTTTCGGATTGCAAAAGCGCCTCTACTTCGGTAGAGGTGCTTTTTTATTTTCCAGCCTCTTTTCAAATCGAACCTGCAAAGTAGCAATGATATAATAAATAGATTACTTTTTACACACCCAACCTTTCATAAATGAAAACTTATAAAACTGGAATCATTGGCTGTGGCCGAATCGGAAGCCTATTGGAAGAAGATCCGTTACGCGGCAAACCCTGCACCCACACCGGCGGATTTTCAGCGCTTCCAAATATAAAAATAGTTGCCGGATGCGACATCGATGGATATCGACTGAAAAAGTTCGGACAAAAATGGAAAGTAAAAAACCTTTACACCGACTATCACGACATGCTTCGCGATAATGCGTTAGATATCTTATGCATTGCAACATGGACAAATCAACACGCTACAATGGCGTTAGATGGTGTCCGTGCTGGAGTAAAAGGAATCTTTTGTGAAAAACCCATTGATGTCGATATCAAACTAGCACGCAAATTAGTACGAACCTGCAAACAAAAGAACATTCCACTCCTCATCAACCATGAAAGAAGATGGGACGCCTATTATCAGAAAGCTCACAAATTAATTCAGGCAGGAAAAATCGGCGAAATAAGAACCATTATCGGTAACGCTTTGAGCTGGAAACCCGGCACCTTACCCGTATCGCAATATGGTGGAGGTCCCTTATTTCACGACGGAACACATTTGATCGATCTTCTTTTATATTGTGGCGGCCCTATTAATTGGGTTTCGGGATACGAAACAAGACCCAAAGGAAAACGGTATATAGA
>DUZG01000032.1 GCA_013349585.1 Nitrospinota bacterium
ATAAATATGTTTTTCTATAAGGTCAATTTTTGCAGAAGGACTAGAAACCGCAAAAGCCGTGGCGGCCAGTTTCTTCGTATTCACATAGGTGTACATTTCATGCTTTGAATGCGGGAAGCCCAGCATTTCAAATCGACTCAAAGCCAACTCATGAATTTCCGACAAAGCAGAGCTTGACTTATTTTCTTCCACAAACTTTTTATGAAGATCAAGAAAAGCTATCTCTTCTTTCGGTTCTGCTATTGTATCGGACATATTTTTCCTTAATCTGCCTTCGTTACCCAGTCATACCCCTGGGATTCGAGTTCAAGCGCAAGAGCTTTATCTCCCGATTTCACGATCTTGCCTTCACTGAGCACATGAACAAAATCGGGTTTTATATAATCTAGTAAACGCTGGTAATGAGTGATTAAAATGAGCGCGTTATTTTCATTACGAAGTTTATTGACTCCTTCAGAAACTATTCGCAGCGCATCGATGTCCAGCCCAGAATCGGTTTCATCCAACACAGAAAGCTTGGGTTCTAGAATGGCCATTTGCAGTATCTCGTTTTTCTTTTTTTCACCACCAGAAAAACCATCGTTGAGATTTCTCTCTTTATATTTTTTTTCCATTCCAAGCATTTTCATTTTCCCAGAAAGAAGCTCATCAAAATCAAGCGGATCGATTTCTTCTTCCTCAGCTTTAACTTTTCTGGCATTGTACGCCATTCGCAAAAACTCAGCGTTGTTCACCCCCGGAACTTCAACGGGATATTGGAACCCCATAAAAACACCTGCTAGAGATCTTTCTTCCGCATCCATTTCCAAGAGATTCTGGTCATCAAAAATTATTTCTCCCGATGTAGCTTCATAAGCAGGGTGACCTGAAAGTATTTTGGCCAAGGTGCTTTTTCCTGATCCGTTCGGCCCCATGATGGCATGGACTTCACCCTTGTTTATGGAAAGAGAAATGCCTTTTACAATTTCATTTCCATCAACCCCTGCATGCAAATCTTTAATTTCGAGCATTCAATCTATTCCTCAAATAAACAAATAAAAAAACCGGGCCACGCCCGGTGGGAAAAAGTCGATACCTTTAAAGTAAAACAACACTATCAACCTATTTTACTATCGATTTCCTAGCACTGCCGCACTGATCAACCCACACTGTCTTCCAGTTTCAGAGTCAACAGTTTCTGCGCTTCAACAGCGAATTCCATGGGTAACTGCTTGAAAACATCTTTACAGAATCCACTGATGACCGCTTCGATTGCATTTTCCCTGGAAATCCCCCTTGACTCGAAATAGAACAATTGCTCCTCACTAATCTTTGAGGTTGCGGCCTCATGTTCCACCTGTACCGAGCTATTAGCTGTCTCTATATAAGGGAAGGTATGTGCGCTGCTTTTGTCGCCTACCAGCATGCTGTCGCATTGACTGTAATTTCTTGCATTGGTGGCGTTTTTACCAATCTTTACCTGGCCTCGGTAACTGTTACTGGATTGGTCTGCCGAAATGCCCTTGGATATAATGCTGGAACGTGTATTTTTACCGATGTGAATCATCTTGGTTCCGGTATCGGCCTGCATATGTCCGTTGGTGAGAGCGACAGAATAAAATTCGCCGCTGGAGTTATCTCCCTGCAAAATACAACTGGGGTATTTCCATGTGATTGCAGATCCGGTTTCAACTTGAGTCCACGAAATCTTGGAATTAACACCAGCACATTTCCCACGTTTCGTTACGAAATTATAAATACCGCCTTTACCTGTTTCCTTATCGCCTGCGTACCAGTTTTGCACGGTGCTGTATTTAATTTCAGCATTGTCCATAGTTACCAATTCCACAACCGCTGCGTGTAACTGGTTGGTGTCAAATTGCGGCGCGGTACAACCTTCCAGATAAGACACATAACTGTTTTCAGCGCAGATAATAAGCGTGCGCTCGAATTGCCCGGTTTCTTCTGTATTGATACGGAAATAAGTAGAAATTTCCATTGGGCTGATGGTGTCTGGCGGAATATAGACGAACGAACCATCGGTGAACACCGCACTATTGAGAGCTGCGTAATAATTGTCACCTACCGGAACAACCGTGCCGAGATATTCCTCAATCAACTCAGGGTAATCCTGAAGCGCTTCTGAAATGGGACAGAAAATGATTCCCTGCTCCATCAATTTTTTCTTATGGGTAGTGGCAACACTAACACTGTCAAAAACAGCATCAACGGCTACGTTAGCTAGCTTTTTCTGCTCATCGAGAGGTATTCCCAGTTTTTCAAACGTACGCATGATTTCCGGATCAACTTCATCCAGACTTTCAAGAACTTTCTTTTTCTTCGGCGCGGAGTAGTAGGAAATATTCTGAAAGTCGATGGACGGGTAATGCACATTCGGCCACGCCGGCTCTTTCATGGTTTTCCATTTCGCAAACGCTTTGAGACGGAAATTGAGCATGAACTCAGGCTCATTTTTCTTTTTTGAAATGGCACGCACAACATCTTCGTTTAGACCCTTGGCAAAGGTTTCAGATTCTACATCTGTCGTGAATCCATATTTATATTGATTGTCTTCCAGCAAATCGGAGACGGAACTTTTCTCGTCACTCATTTTATTTCTCCAGGTTATACCTGTGGAACAACGTTAATCTCGTTGTAAATATGTTTACGTAATGTTGATTCCATAAAAGACAAAGTCGCTCCAAGGGAAGACCCACAACTACCGCAGGCACCTTGATATTGAACCAGCACTTTCTCACCATCGGTCACATCCAATAACTGGACATTACCACCATCGTTCATAAGTGCCGGGCGAATATGTTCATCCAGAATCAACTCTATCTGTTCTTTTTGCTCTTCCAAAGCCAATCCCAACCACGCCTGCGCAACCACATTCAATTCAGTGGTCGATTTAAAATCTTCTTTCTTGATGGATGCGCTGGCCAGGGCAACTCCCTTCGCTGCCGGATACTGGTCTTTTACCGCTTTCAGTAATTCCTCAACTGTATCAAACGCTTTTTGTTTTGATTCAGGCACAGATGCTAGATCCGGATTGTCGCGGAGTGTCGTTTCCACATCAGCCCGTAAAATCGAACATGCCTCTTCGATGGTAAGACCTTCCACCATAGAACATAGGGTTTCCCCGATTACCAATGATACTTTTCCGCCGTAGGCAAAAAATCGCGCGCTGAAAATGCGATCTTCTTTCATATCTGCCAGCCAGTACAATTTGGTATCTTTGAACTTAGCTTCGACCAGAGCCATGCCTTTTTCCTTAGCATCCTCCAGATAATATGCCCCACGATGCTTGATATTAGCAGCCACTTCCTCAAACTTTGCGGAAAATTTTTCTTCGGCGACGGTCACAACATAAATCCTTATTTATTAACAATTAAATTACTTCGAAAAGAAAACATTCAGATATTGAATGTACTCACAATTATATATCAATATTACGTCCTTGCCACAATTTTTAGATGCTATCTGTGACTGAAAGTTCTTTATTTTCCACCTTTTGTATAATAACCCATCCAACAAGGCGGAAAATAAGCAAAAACAGGGGCCACTTTAAATCAAGGGGCATTCAGGGTAAATTACCACTCCAAACATTTTCTATACATTCGCAGAATAAAAAAGCTATAATTTAGTCATGCTTAAACGACAAATGGTGCTCTATTTTCGAAAGACTAAATAACAGGAATCACCAACTGCTAAGGGCTTAAACTATGACTCCAACATCCGAAACATCGCGACCGAAACTCATTGATGGAATGGGCAGAACCATTGTTAACCTGCGTATTTCGGTCACAGACCGTTGTAATTTCCGCTGTACCTATTGTATGCCAGCCGACAATGTTGAATTCATGGATCGAAGCAGCCTGCTATCCTTTGAAGAAATCGAACGCGTAGTTCAAATTGTTTCCCGCATGGGGATCAACCGCATTCGCCTGACCGGCGGCGAACCCTTGATGAGGAAAAACCTGCCAGTTCTGATTAAAATGCTGAACGAAGTCGATGGCATTGACGACATTGCCATGACCACCAACGCATACTTTTTAAAAGATCAGGCACAAAGCCTCAAAGATGCCGGACTAAAACGACTCAATGTAAGCCTTGATGCTTTAGACCCGGAGAAGTTCCGCGATGTCAATCGTCGCGACTGTCTGCAATCCGTTCTCGATGGACTCGACATGGCTCGCAAGGTCGGTTTCAAATCCATCAAAATAAATGCGGTTGCTGTGCGCGACTTTTCAGAAACGGAAATAATGGGCCTGATCGAAATGGGCCGCTCGGAAGGATTTGAAATCCGTTTCATCGAATTCATGCCACTGGACTCCGATAAAATATGGGAACGCAACAAAGTACTGTTCGGCCACGAAATCATAGACATGATAAAAGAAAATTACGAGTTGATTCCAATAGACAACTCCTTGGAAATCGGACCGGCGAGTGAATACAACTTTGCCGATGGCAAAGGTAAGGTAGGAATTATAACTGCGGTCAGTAACCCTTTCTGCGATCACTGCAACCGCATCCGCATGACAGCGGATGGAAAACTGAGAACCTGCCTGTTTTCTACAAACGAAACCGACTTGAAAGAATTGATTCGTACTGGTGCCACTGATGAAAATATCATTGATGCCCTAAATCAAGCCGTACTTATCAAAGAACCAGGACACAAGATCAACCTCGACGACTTTGAACGCCCTACCCGCGCCATGCACGCTATCGGCGGCTAGCGGCGAAACTGCCGCTGTTAATGGTCAATATCCGTAAAGCAAAACAACACCACTTAGCTTTTTACTGTAGTTGAGTTCTTCCCTCGATATGGTATCGGACATATCACCCTCTTAATATTATTTATTACTTAAGAACAGGACGTTGGATGGATACTTTTTAATGAACGGATTATCCAATTTCTCGTGTTGTTCCCAACTTACCTCAACAATTCCGTGAGCGAGGACAACCCCCACAATCCCATATCCCCAAGATCGTAAAAGTTCGGCAATCCTTTTCCTGTCATTTTCTTCTTCACATCCGACCTCAAGGATCAGAGCAGGAGTAAAGCGGGAGAATGTTTCCTGTCCCCCCTCCAAAACACCAATTTCTTTGCCCTCAACATCGATTTTCACAAAGTCTAATCTATCTATAGATCGCTCTGAAGCAAACTGATCAAGAGTGCTGGTTTTCACCTTGATTTTTTTTGTCGATTTAACTTCGGTATAAATATTCCAGTTCCCCTCTTCCGTGCCTAATCTGGATTCTCCGTGAATGGCACGGTCATTAGAGTCGATTGGAATGGTAAATTCTAAATCGCCAGACTGGTCACCCAAAGCCAGTTGGCACAGGGTCACCTGAGAAAGATTGTTAATACGCAGGGTTTTATTCAAAGATTTGTTAATCAAAGGAATAGGCTCGAATGAATAAACACGCCCTTCAGGCCCTACCGTATTGGCCATGCGAAGGGTCCATTCGCCTATGTTTGCCCCGATATCCATGACCGTGTTACCGGACGACTAAATTTTTCTATGATCTCTTCTGGAATGTAGGGCTCCTTCAATTTCCAAAATACATTCATCTCCTTCATGGGTGGGAGATATAAGTAATCCCCCGTTTCCAAGTAGACATAGCCTCCATCCCAAAAATTTGTAACAAAATCCTCCAGTTCTTTCCTGCCATATCTCCTTTTAATATGGAACGGGATTTCTTTCTTTCTTGAGGCTCTCAAGACTCTTAAGTGTCGCAACTGAACAAATAATTCGCGGTAATCAAGAATAGAAATAAGGTTTTTTTTATTCAAAATTTCTCGTTTAACTGTTAAAAGTTTTAGGTTCTAATTTTAATTAGAACTCAACGATTGGGGCTTTGCTTGAAGTTGACCTGGATAATCTCATTTCTGAGCAATTAAATCAAGTAGGTCCCTTCCCCTATAGGTCCAACTAACTTTGCTCTAGGGTATAGCTTTACTTACTTTCGGCAAAGAGTTCCAGGTTTATTGCGAGTTAGAATCCACTCATTCAATCTTCTGACTTCTTCAGGTTTTAAGGTGGGAAGGAGCGAGCGGGGATCGGCATGATCTTCATCGTTTACCACGAAACAATAATTTCGTTCGATGTAGGCTGCAACATGTGCTTTAAACTGGGGAAACTGGATAAACATTTCCGAAAAAATTTCCTCATTATATTTGGAATCTTTTTTTTTCGGATCAAAACGATACAACTTTATATCCAGCTTCTTCTTAAAATCCGCATTGATCAATAAGCCCATTGGCATTTGACTCCGCAAAATTAAAGACCTATTTTACTAAATTTAAGGGTAGCTCAAAATCTAATACTGAATTTAACGTAAGTGTTTAGATGCTTAAAAATATAATCCCTAGAAACAATTGATTTAGAAGGACTTTATAAATACTATTAAACCAACAGAAAACAAATTTCGCCTGATGACAGAACAACCTCAGGTTAATAATAAAATGTTTGGAGATTTTCATGAGTAACGAAAAAAAAAGTATACACGACCTTCTGGAATTTATTGATCACTCTCCCACCCCATTTCATGCGGTTGAGGAAATGAAAAATAAATTGAGAACGCAAGGTTACTCTGAATTGAAAGAATCTGATGCATGGGAACTGACGAGCAACGGCAAATATTTCCTCACACGTAACGATTCTTCTTTAATCGCTTTTATTGTCGGCACAAAAACTAAAGACGCGAGTGGATTCAAAATAATCGGCGCGCATACAGACAGTCCTAATCTCAAACTCAAGCCTAATCCCGCCTACGACAAAAGCGGTTACCTGCAACTGGGAGTAGAAGTATACGGCGGAGTATTATTGACTACTTGGACAGATCGCGATTTATCGTTGGCAGGGCGTGTCATTATTAAAGATAAAAAACAACCACAATCCAAGTTAGTCCGTTTCGATGAATCCCTTTTACGGATTCCGCAATTAGCTATTCACCTCAATCGCGATGTGAACGAAAAAGGACTGGCTCTGAACAAACAGAACCATCTGCCGCCGATTTTCTCACTGGCAGGTAAAAAGGGTTCCACTAAAGACTTGCTTGAAAAAAAGGTAGCGCAAAAATTAAAATGCAAACCCGCAGACATCTTGAATATGGAACTATCGCTTTACGACATACAACCCGGTGCTATTGGCGGCGCAGAGGGAGAATTTATTTTTTCCGGCCGACTGGATAATCTCGCCAGTTGCCATGCAGCCTTACAGGCATTGACTGAATCAAAAGCCAAAGACTCGATGACACGAGTGATCGCGTTTTACGACCACGAAGAAGTAGGTAGCGATTCGGCGCAGGGCGCAGGCTCGCCTTTCCTGAAAGACGTGCTGGAAAGGTTAACTTTGAAATCGGACAACCCCCGAGAAACTTTTTTCAGATCGATGGCGAATTCGTTTTTTATTTCAGCCGATATGGCTCACGCGGTACACCCAAATTACTCTGAGAAACATGACGCAAAACATATGCCAATTTTGAATGGCGGACCTGTTATCAAATGCAATTCCAATCAGCGTTATGCAACGGAAGGAGTTTCCAGTGCGTGGTTTGAAATGCTATGCAAAAAGGCAGGGGTTCCGGTACAAAAATTTGTAGTACGGTCTGATTTGGGATGCGGAAGTACCATCGGCCCAATCACGGCTTCTAATCTTGGCATTCGTACCGTAGATGTGGGCAATCCGATGTTATCGATGCACTCTATCCGAGAAATGGCAGGGACAAAAGATCATTTGCCTCTGATAAAAGCATTTAAAGAATATTTTATCGTTTAAAAATTAGGAGGAATTATAATTTACCCAAAATCACTTTGATTGTTTTGGAGAGATTTTCATAGGCATTTTTTTCTCCTGCTGAATACTCCAACTTGTAATTCTCATTCTTCGCTGATGCGGCTTTTCTTCGTTCTTCAGCCTCACCGGCCCATTGTTTCGCACTTTCATCTAATTCCTTCAATGCGTCCTGTACTGTTACTGATGATTCAGTCAATTTTCATATCCTCCAAAGCTAATAATTTTTTAGGAATCTCTATACATACAAAAGGCATCCACGACCAAACAGAAAAAGTTTATACAACTCTTCGATTTGTTTAATTCCAGGCAGATCTCGCACGACGTTTGGCAGCTTTTCTCTTTTTCTGAGCTTCCTTAATTTTTATTTTTTTCTTTACCGAAGGTTTTAAATAAAACCTTCTGGCCTTGAGCTCTTTAAACAAACCTTCTTTGATAAGTTGACGCTTTAAAGCCTTTAAGGCGCGCTCAACTTGATTCTGAATTACAATGACTTGCAAAATTGCTACTCCTGATTTTAAGATTGTAGTACTTGATCTTTTATAGAGATCACTTTTTTAAAACTACCGGAACCATCCTTCACAGATAAATTGCATCGACCTAATCTGTCTAGTTATTTTGCGTGACAGGCAAAAAAAAGCCACCCCAAAAAGGAATGGAAAAAAATAAAGTCCCTTGTAGTATTTAATTTTTCTTCCTTCAAAAAAATAATTGGAAGAATATACCCTAAAACTACCACGATTAGTAAGGATAGCAAGGAGATTAATACTTATCTCCTTTATAGCATTGGCCATACAGAAAGTGTTAGAACTTAAAAAATAGCTTTGGAATTTAAATTAGCATCTCCGGCGCATTCATGCTATTATATTTATGAAAATAAGGGTTGTTTAGTATATGTAAGTTTATTCCTTCTAGTTTCTCGCCCAAGTGAGACCAGAAATCAAAGTTTGGTTTTTTTCAGCGAAGTGGTTATCTAAAAGTTCTTGCATCACGCCAACCCCATTTAAACGAGATATGTTCCCCAGTTTTTCAGGCAACACGTTCTCTATCTAACAAAATTGTAGGAGAGTATTATTATGGCAGCAGGAACAGTAAAATGGTTTAACGAAGGCAAAGGTTATGGATTTATCGAGTCTGAAAGTGGAAAAGATCTTTTTGTTCATTTCTCTGAAATTCAGGGAGAAGGATTTAAAACCCTTACAGAAGGTCAAGCAGTTGAATTTGAAGAAGGTATGGGCCAAAAAGGACCACAAGCAACAAACGTTGTACCAAAATAACTATCTCAGGATATCCCGCTTACTTTACGGAGTCCTCTAGGATCCATTTTCAGGTAAAAGGGCTTGACCATTTCGTCAGGCCCTTTTTCTTTTGCTATGAACAATGAGGGTCTTCAGGATTTTGGCAGGGTGCTACGGATGGCTTCAATAACACGAGACTTCACAGTAGCCCATCTTTCCTCCACTTTTTTCGTCACCATGATTTCGTTTCCCATGATCCAGGCACTGTCCACTCCGGGCACAGCCATCAAAGCCTCAGCTACAGGGTGCAATTTTGCTACCCCTGGTTGTGAAACGGGAATGCTTTTACCGTAGGGTAATAATGCGTCCTTAACCGCAAACATTAAAGTACCTTCGTTGCGTGTTGTTGTGACTTTTATTGAGTTTCCCATATGTCCTCTTTGCTAAAAATAGTTGACCCTAATTACGGCGTGGCTCTCTAATAGCCAAATTTTATCTTTGCTTCATCCAGAATTTTTCGTGTCGATTCTGCCGCCTTCAGTTGATTCTGCTGCCCAAATAATTCCACAGCTTTGGAAAGATTCAAAATCACCATCTGTTTGAAGGGAGGTCCCTCTTTATAATTGTAATAAGCCCAACCGAGGTTGCCATGCGCTTGCGCATCATTTTGTTGTCTGTGAACGACTATATTCAGCTGGCCAATGGCATCTTTCCAACGCTCCTGCATATTATAAACATTCCCAAGCGTGAGACGAATATCTAAGTCAGTGGGTGCCAGTTCGACTCCTTTTTCAAGGGATTTTGCAGCGTTATCCAGTTGCCTCAGGTTTTTATAGGCTATCCCCAGATTATAATGCGCCACCGGTGCTAGGGGATTCTGATCTATTGATTTTTGGTACGCCTTTGCCGCTTCCTCAAATTCCCCTTCAGAACTGAGCCTGTTTCCATCCAGAAACCATTGCTCTGCATCCAACGACCAAGCATTTGATGCCAGTCCTGCTAATAGAAATAGCACCAATAAAGCCACAACTCGCATACTCAAATTCTCCTAATGATATAGATACAATATTATCACAAATCTCAATCTAGAAGGGCAATGATAATTATTTTTCCACTGGCATTGCCCCCTATGGAGTTCCCGCGTGACATTGGCAGGTGCCGACCTAGTGGCGGCTTGTCGCGTAGTAGCGGTTGGAGTTTTGTTGGACAGTGAGAGCGTAGTCGAGTGCGTTAGAAAGGGTTTCTGAACTCATCATGGCTTCTTTCCTACCTTGTTTGAAAATTTTTCCATTTTTCAGGTAAAGGACGTGGGTGAAACAAGGCATGATCTCTTCAATTCGGTGCGTAACGTAGATCATCCGTGTTCGTTTCCGTGACAATTTTTCCATTGACTCTAGGAAGTTTTCGCGAGTGGGAATATCCAATCCGGCACAAGGTTCATCAAAGATCATCAAGCGAGTACTGTGAACCATAGCGCGGGCTAAAAGCACTCGTCTTGCCTCTCCATAAGACATTTGGCGATAGGGAGTTTGGCTTAAATATTCAATGCCGAGGTAATCCATAGAGTTAAAGGCCGCCTCTTTTTGTTTTTCGGTGACCTCTTCGTGCAAACCAATAGAAGAAAAATGCCCAGAAGCCACCACTTCCCATCCGAGTGCTGGACGATCATAACTCGTTTGGTATTCTGCGGATACATAACCTATTTTATCCCTCACTTCAGCAAGAGGCATGCGCTCTTTATTGCCGAACCATTGCACTTCTCCTCCGTATACCGGGATGAGTTCGCCAAAAATCAGCTTCATAAAAGTGGTCTTACCCGAACCATTATTTCCGATAATCGCCCAGTTTTCCTTTTCGCCCATGGACCAGGTTAAGGATTTTAAAACCTTGTTCCCTCCCACATAAACATCTGCATTTTTTATTTTTACGAGAAAACTCAAATTAAACCTCTCTTACTGAAAGTAAGGTTTTGCATAATCCCGAGATCCTTCGACAAACTCA
The DNA here is from genome assembly GCA_013349585.1 of Nitrospinota bacterium. Taxonomy (GTDB): domain Bacteria; phylum Nitrospinota; class Nitrospinia; order Nitrospinales; family VA-1; genus UBA8687. The sequence goes on from DUZG01000032.1 coordinate 11,021, forward strand.
GGATGACGTATTTTTTATGTTGAGATTTTCGAAGCAGCTCCCTTTTCCGATGTGCCAATATAAGAGAAGCTCCTTTACTGAATGGCAGTTTTAATTTCATCTTTTTCAGGGGAAAATAACTCTGCGTTACCAATATACTCAACAACCGGTTCCTGATCGTAATATTGGATGACATTTAGAGCGGCGTAGTCTTGATGAATGCGGAAAATTTTATCGATTGGAATGCCAAGCAAATGCCCGAGGATGACACGGTTGACACCGCCGTGACAGACCATAACTATCTGGTCATTTGGGTGACGGGCTACAATTTCTTCGAATTTAGGAATCACCCGGGCCTGGAGTTGCGGATAGGTTTCGCCACCATCTGCCTGGAAGGTTGCGACGCTTTTCATTCTTTCTTTCATTTGGCCCGGATATGTACGTTCTACTTCCGAGACACTCATCCCCTCCCAGGTCCCAAAAGAAAGTTCACGCAACTCAGAATAAGATACAGATTCCAGCCCGTGTTGTTGTCCAATAAATTGAGCGCTGTTGCGAGTTCGTTGCAAATCGCTAGAGTAAACGGCCTTGAAGCTTTCCTGTTTTAAAATTTCTGCCCAATGCAGAAACTGTTTCTGACCTCTCTTTGAGAGTCCCACATCATAGTGACCGTTGAAGCAAACTTCTTTTGAGTTTGCGGTTTCACCGTGGCGGAAAAGTAAAATGCGGCAGGAGGGATTACCCTTCATAGCTTGATAGGTTGAAGTGTTAAAAAAGGCAAAAAAAAATGACAAGCCCTAAGAGCTTGTCATTTTCAATTTGTTTCGAATCAAGCTTTAGTGACCACCACCAGAACCACTACTCCATAGATAAAAGAAGTCGAGTCCTTGTACTTTCATCAGCCCTACATTAATCAAAAAGTAATATCCAGCCATACATGCTAGAGCAATTATGAACCAGATAATTGATTTTGGTGTTACAAACTTTTTTTGTTCGTCTGCCGCAAAGTCATTCATATTTCGTTAAACTCCCCCTAAGATTGTATTAAGACTCTATTCAATAAATTAGCGCCACACGGATGCAAACCAATAAAAGAACCAAAGACAAAACACTACGGTTCCGATATAAATCAGGGGTCCAGCCTTTTCCTTAATTTTTTCTAAGTCCATTGTTTGCTCCGGAAAAATTTAATACCAGTTTAATCTTGACAGCTTTAAAAAGCGAATGATAGGGTATATCTCTTTTTTAACAAAGAACTATTTTTACCCTAGAGGATTTTTATGGCCAGCAAAGACGGAAAAATTTTCGATACCATCGTTTACATCGGCCTTGGCGTTAATGCCTTGACCGCCTTATACCTCCTTCTTATGTACTTCGAAGTCATATAATTCCGCGAAATTTATCAGGAAAATTGAGGGGTGTCAAGAGTAAAACTCCTTAAATCAAAGAATTTCCCGCCTTTCAACTTGCATCAGTCAACCCCAAAAATTATTGGCGGGTCAATATCAAGCTTTTAACGGATAAACAAAATAAAGCATAATATAAGTCGCCGTGCTGGTTACCAGAATCAGGGCAAAAATGACCATTGTCACCCGGCCCAGCACTCTATGCCGTTTTGCTCCATCGGGTAATAGCTTTTCAATCAACTTCTCCAGACTAGCCACCAGTGCCACAGTTACAAAAATCAGGGCATAAGCTATACTGGCTCCCATAGGGTTTTCTCGAGTTGCTAATAGCAAACCTTGAACAATGGTCCAGGCCCCAAAAATCGTCAGCATTACGATTTTAAAGTTTCTAGGGCTTATCTTTAATTCCCCTTCTTTAAGAAGGTATTCCCCATCCTCCCTCTTGCTGGCCCTGAAACCCTGTGAAAGCATATAAAAGGCAAAGATCAGCCCTAGCACTACCAGAATAAGATGAGTGGTTAACACAGGAATAAACACATTCTCGTAGACATCGTCTGGGCCGCCAAACCCCTCCCTGCCCTCAAAGGATAAAACACCCAGAGAGCGAGCATAATAATATCCCACGAAATAGACAATCATTGACACCATGGAAACCAAAATCAACTTATGATGACGTGTGCCCTGAGCTTTTTTGGCCATTCCCCACGCGATCAGAAATAGTACCGTAAAAACAACAGCCAGAATATAACTGACATCGGCACCTATTGTACCTGAAGGGGCTAAAAAGCCAGGTTCAGCGAGAAGTGTTTCCATAGAGAATCCATTTGGACTGGATGAAAAATTCTATCGGGCAGGCTTGACCAACAATTCGGGCTTTCAGGTTTGCCCTTCTTTCCCTAAAAGCCAAGTGCCGCCATAGAACTCGAATGCACCCAGAAGCGACCACATCAAAAGCGGCTCCATAGTCATCTGGGTAAAAAACATGAAGACCACCAAGGAAATAGTAGCCAGACCCACAAGTTGTAGGGTGCGGCCTAAAAAATAGCGAATATTTCCCATCGATTAAACCCTAACCCTTCAATGCAGTTTTTACCTGTTTATTAGCATCAATAAGGTTATCGATATTATCCCTGCAAATATTTTGTATCGTATTACGTACATCGGCAAGAACGACGTTTCCTGCCATCGTGAAGGCACTTGTCGAATGAGGGATATCAGCCTCTTCCTTGCCCGCAAGAATGTTTTCATGTCGTTTGGCGACCACTTTATCATCAAACAGGTCATCCAAAGGGAGCTTGTAAAGAAGTTTTACATAGTCGCGTTTTTTTTCCGTATTCTTTTTAGAATCCCAAACAATATTTTCCATTTCAATGGACTCAGGTTTAAACTTGCCCTTGGAAAGAATTTTTTTGATCTGTGTAAAATAAGCCTGCATCTCTTTGGGTCCCTTAATTTCATCTTCAGGGATTTTTGAACTTATTTCGTATTCGATCGTTCCCTCATTAAGTGAAGGTCGACTAACTTCATAAGTAACGTTGTCATGATTAAAACGACGTCCTTTTTTGGTCGTATATTTTGACTGCATCTCCTCCACCAGCGAGTTAAGACCCTCTGCAGCATATTCATTAAACAATAGTCCCTTCATAGTAGGCATTCTTATCTTCTCCAAAGCTTCATGTTTTAGTTGCTGATTATCTTCCTTTTGCAAAAGAAACGCGAAAAGGAAGCCTTATATCTATCAAAAATTACGGGTGTATGAAAGGGGGAACTTAAAACGAAGTCGCAGATTCTGCAACAGGCGCAATATCAATCGATGCCGTTGACAGGCCGCCCGTTGATTTCAAAAAGCTGTTGGTGCCATTATTCTGGTAAACATATCGAATTGTTACGCACCCTACTTCCTTATTATCACAATAAAAATTCAAAAACTGAAACTTGGCAAACTTGTTGTCTGCGGTACGTGCCGCGTAGACATTTTTCTTAGGCTTGAGTTTGTGCGTAAAATAATTGTAGTTGTACGGTTTCAACAAAACTGAGTTTGCTGTGTCTGTACGGGTGTTGATATCTAAAACATAATTTTCCTTTGGCACCTCTGTTACCGTATCAAAACCCACAGCCCCCAAATCTATCAAGCCTGCTTGCCCCATTTTACTGGATGCGCCCCCATTCGATATAACCTTACTTCGTCGAAATGCAAGATCCCACTCCAGAGAAGACGGGTCATGAATTTTTACAGGTTCACCACTTGAAAAATCAAAATAAACATACTCTTTCTCAGAGGAGGCATTCACCGTGGCCACCTTGGTAATCAGCAAGTTTGCAAGTTGCACCGGCGGTAGAAGCGCTGGTTTTTTCTTTTCTTTTTTTGCGATTTTCCCTTCACCTGGAATATCTACACTGGGAGAATCAAGAAAGTTTTGCAATCCCACCAATTTTTGAGGCAACCAGAATGCTGCTATCAAAACAAGGGAAACACATAAGTTGATTATAAAAAGTTTACGCCAAAGTTTGCGTTTCTTATCCGTCTCAGACTCAAGCGGTTTATCAAAAGATGAATTCATAAGGTATTATTATAAAATAATTTGTCAGTCTCTGTTCGGAAATTCCTTCAGAACATATTTCATTGCTGCTCGGGTGAAGTCTTCTTTATTCAGCCATCCCCATTTATTTCTGCTAAAATTTTGCAAACCTGCCCTTTGACTCCCTACAAACCGGGCTCCCCAGATAACCTCCTGAGTACGGGGGTTCACCAAAAATGCTGTAAACTCCAGTCCGCTGGCAACGCTTTTCTGAATTTTGCCACGTCGGTCCCGATACTGGTTGGAGTATTTTGTAACTGCACCAACCATAACAGCATCTACCGCATCTGTCGAAACCAACGTCAACTCATCACTAGGATTTTCCTGTTTTTGAGAGACATTCTCGCCAGGGGTCTTGATTATTTTAAAACGTGCGTCCTCCATCATCTGCGGAGGAATAATATTGGAATATTTTTTATTCGTCTTCAGCTCTTGATAAGCCTGTCGGGAAACCACTTCCCCTGCAGATTTATCCTCAAACGGTGCAAAGGTCTTGTTTTCAAATCCCAAAACACCGATCCTCTGAAGGCCTTTAAAAAGTTTCTGGTTAAATATTTTACTTTGAACTTGATTCGCTGGCTCAATATTCAATAATTGATTATAAGTATCTCGCTTGATATAAGCGGGCAATGGATGAGGCTCGTTAATACCATCTGTCATATGAGGATTGAGATCATAATAGACAGGAGGAGCCTCATCCCAAGGACGATTCATCCCCAAGTGACTTTTAGCCTGCCCTTTATCCAATGCGTTTTCCAAAGGAACCGCTGAAGCTTGGGACAACATCAGGCCACAAAAAATTAATAGCGCAAGAACCCCAATACTAAATCGAGAAACATTTAACAAAAGTAGTGCTCCTAAAAAATGGGAGAAATCCCTCACTTATAATTATATAGTACCCCGTCTTTGAATAAAATAGATATTCTCGAATAAAAACAATAAGCTAACTATTCCGCTACCTTAAAGTTTAGTACTTAAATGACATCAAACCTGAATCGCGCCCTAGAATGGACCTCACCACAAATCCAACCTCTGCTGCTAGGAGCCCTTTGCTTTATCGGACTGACCCTTTTTTCAATGGCTCTATGGCCCAAATTAAAGCTTCTATGGAGTGCCCGGTCCGCCGAAAGATGTGATCGAATTTTTGAAAGAATAGTTCTAACCCTGAAAATTGCCTTCGGCCAAAGCAAATTGTTGCAGGAAAAAGGAGCCGGGTGGATGCATGCCTTGATATTCTGGGGATTCCTAATTCTGCTTTTCCGCGCTGCCGAATTCTTTTTAATTGGGTTTTTTCCCGAAACAGATTTTTCTTTCCCGGCAAGCAATGCACTTTTTGTGGCCTACGCATGGGTCAAAGACGCAGCTGTGTTTCTCGTCGGATTAGCGGTTTTTTTCGCTCTTTACCGAAGGTTGGTGCTGAAACCGCAACGCCTGACGTTATCAAGAGAGGGCTTGCTCATCCTGCTATTGATCCTTGCGATCATGGTCAGCGATGTATTATTTGACTCGGCTTTTCTGGCGCTTCATTCTGAAGGTCATTCCGGCCCTATTGGTATGATTTTAGCTCCTGCCTTTGAGATGCTTGGGAAAAATATTCTGGGCAATCTTCACAGTCTGGCTTATTGGCTGCATACCTCATCGATCCTGTTTTTCTTAATCCTTCTGCCACGCAGCAAGCATTTCCATATACTGACCTCGATCCCCAACGTATTTTTTTCCAGCCTGGGTAATAATTTAAACCGTATCGATTTTGAAGAAGAAGAATCGTTTGGCGTGATAAACAGCAAGGACTTTAACTGGAAACAAATGCTCGACCTTCACACCTGCACACAATGTGGCCGTTGTGATCGCGCCTGCCCGGCGTGGGCAACTGGCAAACCGCTATCGCCTCAGCAATTGACCGTTGACCTGCGCGACCATCTTAACGGCCCCCTCGATTCCGATATTCCGCTTCTCGGGGGAATCATCGAAGACGAAACTATTTGGTCCTGCACCACCTGCGGGGCCTGCGAAGCCTCCTGTCCCGTGATGATCGGATATGTGGATAAGGTCATCGACCTTAGACGCGGGCTGGTTTTGACTGAAGACCGCTATCCGAAAGAATTTAATAACGCGTTCAAATCACTGGAAACACAGTCTAATCCTTGGGGCTTTCCAAAAGCATCACGATCCGACTGGGCTAAAGAGCTGGGCATTCCCATCTGGGACAAAACCAAACCCACCGAATATCTTTATTTTGTCGGCTGTAACGGTTCATTCGATTCACGCGGTAAAAAAATTTCCGAGGCAGTGGTCCAAACTTTAAAAGAGGCTGGGGTAGAGTTTTCCATTCTGGGAAATGATGAAGGTTGTACCGGCGACCCTGCACGCCGCGCAGGTAACGAATATCTGTTCGATATGCTGGCGAGCGCAAACGCAGAAACCTTCAAAGAACAGGGCGTACGAAAAGTGGTGACTCATTGTCCGCATTGCCTCAACTCATTAAAAAATGAATATCCAGAATTCGGAACCACACTGGAAGTAATTCACCACTCCGAGCTTCTACAAAAGCTAATAGAAGAAGGAAAGATTGTTCCACAACAAAATGCAGAAGAAAATGTTGTGTTCCACGATTCCTGTTACCTCGGCCGACATAACGAAATTTATGAAGCACCACGAGAAGTTTTAAACGCTTCCACAAAACCCGACTCAGTAAAAGAAGTCGAACAAAGCCGAGAAACCGGCACCTGTTGTGGGGCTGGTGGTGCCCGCTTTTTACTTGAAGAAAATACAGGTACGCGCATGAGCCATCACCGCCTCGATGAACTGATGGTCACCAACCCCGACACCATTGCCGTCTCTTGCCCCTTCTGCGTGCTAATGCTGGAAGATGCAATCAAGGCAAAAAACCTAAAAGTGCAAGTCAAAGATATCGGCGAACTGTTGGTGAAGAAGAGCTAATCAAACAACATTCTGCAAACGTTTGAGGGTTTCTTCTTTTCCGAGGAGCAGGATGACATCGTAGATCCCCGGGCTCACTGTGGTTCCCGTCAGAGCAACGCGAACCGGTTGCGCCAGCTTGCCGAGCTTCATGCCTTCCTCCTCAACTATCTTTTTGAATAACGATTCAATACTCTCTGCGGAAAAATCATCGAGGGTGGAAAATCCGGCAATCATTTTTTCAAGCAAGGGTCGTGCTTCTTCCGTTAGAAATTTGCTGCGAGCTTTTTCATCGAACTCTACTTCCTTCTTGAAAAAGAAAGCCGACTTCTCTGCCATCTCAACCAGAGTCTTAGCTCTCTCGTTCAAACAAGGGATCACTCGTGCGATTTCCTGCAAACTCAAGCCGTGATCTTTTTCTAAAACGCCCGTCTTTATTAGATGCGGTTCCAAATGCGGCACCAACTCTTCTGGCGGAGTCGATTTAATGTAATGCTCGTTGAGCCACGACAGTTTATCAGCATCGAATACCGCCGCCGAGGTATGTACCGAATCGAAAGAGAAATACTTTATTAATTCCTCACGCGAAAAGATTTCCTGATCGCCGTGAGACCAACCCAACCGCGCTAGATAGTTGATCATCGCATCCGGTAGGTAGCCCATATCCCGATAAACTAACGCAGAGGTAGCGCCGTGACGCTTGCTGAGGCGGGATTTATCCTGCCCTAAAATCATGGATATATGTGTGAACTTTGGACGCGGGTAATCGAGCGCATCGTATAACAAACATTGACGCGGCGTATTAGACAAATGGTCATCACCGCGAATGACATGCGTGATGTCCATTTCTGAATCATCGACTACCACCACAAAATTATAGGTGGGCGTTCCGTCTGTTCGCTGCAGAATCAGATCATCCAGTTCAGCAATATCAAAAATCACTTTCCCCCGGAGCAAATCTTCAACCACCACCGTTCCTTCGATAGGGGCTTTGAAGCGAACAACCGAAGGGGCTCCCTCAGGCGAATCTGAACGTTCGCGGCAAGTGCCATCATATTTCGGTTTGTTCCCGGCTTTTTGAGCTTCACTGCGTTTCCGGTCCAGTTCCTCAGGTGTGCAGTAACAATGATAGGCTTTCCCAGCCGAAAGCAATTGCTCAACCTTTTTCGAGTAAATTTCCTGACGCTCGGTTTGGCGGAAAGGACCTTCATCCCAATCCAACCCTAACCAGCGCATGGATTCAAGAATTTCCTCGATTGATTCTTCAGTAGACCGAGAAAGGTCGGTGTCTTCAATTCTCAAAACAAATTTACCACCATGGTTTTTGGCAAACAACCAGTTGAACAATGCGGTTCTCACTCCACCAATATGCAAAAACCCAGTAGGACTGGGCGCAAATCTGACCTTAATAGCAACGGACATATCAAAAGCTCAATAAAGTTTATAAAATTGGAGGATCAGAGTAACAAATAATCTAGGAGAACTTAAGGACAAAAAAAAAGCAGCCGACCAGGGGGAACCAGTCGACTGCTTTAATATAGGGTAAGAACCTAACTCGGCTCTTACAAAAAAACTTAGTTACAAGTAACGGTTACTGCGTTGCTACCTATATTGCTGATTTTAACCAACCCTCTGATATCACCAATAGAATCGCCACGGCTGAATGATTCCTGAGGAAAAAGAGTAATTTTATGTCTACCCATTCCGCCTCTTTGTGGCAAACCGGTACGGCCATGATCGGTGGAGTTAAGGCTAGCATTATTGTCGTTCGGCCCCAATGTAATCGAGGTTGTTGTGAAGTTAGAAGACTTCCAAACTGCAACTGTCGCGGTACCACGATCATTGCTGGTATAACCAAACTTGTCGCTAGACGTATTAGCTGGACCTGCATTCTCCAAAGTAATGCTCTTTGCATCGTTACATTTTGCCATTTGACCGTAAGTGATGCTACCTGCGCTAGCTGTCATCGCTATGCCAGCAATAAAAGCAACTGTTAAAGCAAAAATCTTTTTCATGATACCCTCTCCTTTTTTTGAGTTGAAAAAACACTCTTAAAAAAGAACACTGAACAAACATATGCTTAATAAGACTACGTACAATTCTTTGAGGAGGAGTTTAATTGATCATTAAATTTGTAACCATAGGCCTAAAACTGTTTTTTATGCGAGCGTTTAACCTTATTTATTCAGAGGGAAATACTGACACACTGAAATGAAATATGAGGAAAAAATATGTAGGGTTCCCTAAAACTATAGGGCAAGAAAATTGCCGACTCCGATTGCATTCCCATTTTTCACACCTACACATATAAGAATCCAAACTCCATACATCTATCAGGTAAAAGGATGTGGGCTGTGCATTCGGCTTCAAATAGGATTGAGTTTGGGAGGAAAAGACAAAAAAAAACAGCCGACCATAAAATGGTCGGCTGTTTAACCAGGGCTAGAACCTAACCCGGCTCTTACAAAAAAACTTAGTTACAAGTAACTGTTACTGGGTTTTGGCCTGTGTTGGTGATTTTAACCAATCCACTAATATCACCAATGGAATCGCCACGGCTGAAATTGTGCTGAGAGGTCAGGGTGATTTTGTGCTTACCCATTCCGCCTCGTTGTGGCAAGCCAGTACGTCCACCATCTGCACCGTTAAGACTATTGTTGTC
>DUZG01000033.1 GCA_013349585.1 Nitrospinota bacterium
AGAGCCTTTGATTCTAAGAATGTTTTTGCTTTTGATCCTGACTGGGAGGATGAGAGTCCTTTTATTAAGAGTAAGGATGGGTTCTCTTTAAGAGTCAACATTGGAGGCAATACCCGTATCTTCTTTCCTCCTGTCTTAAACTCTAGATCACCTATAAAAATCAGGACAAGAAATAAAACGGTTAAACAGTATTTATCATCTGGAGGAACTTATAGAGGTGAGCTTGTTGGGCGTTATCTTGTTTATAGGGGAAAGGGTAGAGATATTCTTTACCGCTATGATACCGACAGTAAAGAATTAAGAGAGTTTGTTTATGTTCCTACAAAAGAGTCACTCAATACTGATGGAGAAGTTATCCGCTGGAGATTCGAGGGAGTTAATCTTTCTTTAGAACATAATGGCAATGTACGTCTTGTTCATTCAAGAAACCCTGCAGAAAAAATTGCCCAGATTGTAGACAACGGAATGCAAAGTAGAATCAGCAGGTTTTTAGATAAAAGAAACCAGCCTCTTTCTAAAGAGCCTATTGATAAGACCCTTTTTGTCATACCCCGACCGGAATATATAGATGGAAACTTTAAAACATTAACCAAGGGTATTCGTTACGAGGTTTCCAATAACGAATTAAAGTTAATGATCAATCCAGAGATGGACATTAGGTTTCCTCTTTGGGTTGATCCAACACTAACAGCAGATGCCGATGCCGATGTTATTATTGATGGGCAAAGTGCTAATGATAATTTTGGTGTCTCTGTTTCCTCAGCCGGAGACTTCAACGGCGATGGAAAAGATGATGTGATTGTTGGTGCTCCATATGATGACAATAACTCTTTAAGTGCTTCCGGCAGTGCCTTTATTTTCTTTGGCGGTATCACGGGTACCAAAACTGCCGATGCCGATGCCAATGTCATTCTAAACGGACAAAGTGCCGGTGATAGATTTGGTTATCCCTTAGCCTCTGCCGGTGACTTCAACGGTGATGGAACAAGCGATGTTATTGTTAGTGCCTATCAAGATGACAATAACGCTACCAGTACTCCGGCAGTGCCTTTATTTTCTTTGGTGGCATCACCGGTACCAAGCGAGCGTATGCCGATGCCAATGTAATCATTCTTGATGTCCAAAGTAATGCTGATGATGCCCAAGCTGGTGATTCCGTAGCCTCTGCCGGTGACTTCAACGGTGATGGAACAAGCGATGTTATTGTTAGTGCCTTTCGAGATGACAACAATTCTGAAACGGATTCCGGCAGTGCCTTTGTTTTCTTAAGTAGCGGTGCCTTCCCCTCAATTACTTTCAGCGATACCACCTCCAGCCAAAGTGAAAGTACAACCTCAGTCACCATCCCAGTCACTCTCTCTAAAACATCTTCCTCAACAGTAACCATTAACTATAGTGTAACAAGCACGGCAACAGGAAGTGGAGTCGACTACACCCTAGCAAGTGGCACCCTATCATTCAGTGCTGGAACAACATCGCAAAATATCAGTTTCACTATTGTGAATGATACCGTTGCGGAAAGGGCTGCAGAAACTATTACCATCACCTTATCAAGTCCTACAGAAGCAATATTTGTTACATCCAGCAACAAAACTCATACCTTCAGTATTATTGACGATGATACTAATCTTTTTCCTTCCCGGTACGGGAGAGCTGATAATACCCGATACAGTTCACGGTTAGCTATTTCACCTTACGCACAGGTTATCCCAAATGAAAGCTACACTTTCATCGGTGTCACTCATCCTTCACTGGACAGTGCATTGACCCAAATCGGTTTGGTTATAGAGGTGATTGATATGACAACGACTGTAAATAACGCTGCAGGTCGAGCCTCTATGTTCACAATAGATGCGGGTGAAACTCACCGAATATTTGTGGTGAACCAAAGCCATCCAACAATGAATATTCAAAACCCATCTTTTATGAATTCAAATACACATTTTATCCTGACTGTTGATTCAGCTCAGTTTGGACAAGTAAGAGCAACGACAGTGAGTGAACGTCCAAGTCTACCTGCGGGTTTAAGGTCGGTTAAAGTTGGAAACACTTACAAGTTTGATAGTTTGTCGAAGCTTTCAATGTGGGGATCTGTTTACAGTGAATTAAGCGGTACAGGGTTTGCTATGGAGTTTATTGGAGATATGCAGAATTCAACACTAGGAGGTAACACGAACGCAGGATCAACTCTTGGTGGCACAAATGGTAACAACGCATTACCTAGACCCATGCGCGCTATTAACTAATGGAAACTATTAATGTTTCACTTTTAAAGAATAAACCATGGAATGAAAGAAAACGTTGGGCTTGGCCTGGTGATTTGAATCTTCGCATCTGCCGCTCCTGTTGTCTTGTCGGTTCATGCGAAACCTCTGCTCGATTGTTCGCATATTGATTTGTGATATGGATTTGGGATGGTGCTATCTCACGCAAAGCGAAGGAATAACTTCTCAATTTATACGTCATTACTTTCCAGGGAAGAGACCCCTGCCTTTTGAACAACTTCCTGAAAAACCGAAATGCGGCTCGTTTATTTCTTCGGCTCTGAACCATAACATCAATGGTATCTCCATCTTGGTCAACTGCACGCCATAGGTACTGGCGCTTTCCTCCAATAGAGACGAATACCTCATCCAGATACCACAGGTCACCCAATCGACCTTGCTGTTTACGTAACTTTTTAGAGTAGTGGCTAGGAAACTTCAAACACCAGCGGCGAATGGATTCAAGGGAATACAAATTCCGATAGAAGTAAAACTAGGGAAATCCTTAGATTGAGCTCAGAAAATCAATATATCCATCTACCCCAACCCCGTTATTGACTATAAATTCCCTGAACTTTTTATCCTCACAAAAAAATCTCTGGCTCAACATATTCTTTATCAAGTGCGGTTGCCACGGCTGGGTGGGTGATGGAGCCGAGGCAAACATTGAGTCCGCCTTTCAGTGTTGGATCGTCGGTCATGGCTTTTTTATATCCCTTATTTGCAATTTTTAGAGCATAAGGGAATGTAGCATTGGTGAGCGCAAAAGTAGATGTCCGTGCCAAAGCACCGGGCATATTGGAAACGCAATAATGCACCACGCCTTCTTCTTCAAAAATCGGATTGCTATGTGTGGTCGGTCGCGAGGTCTCTAACATTCCACCTTGATCAATGCCGACATCGACGATCACCGACCCCGCTTGCATTTCCTTTAGCATATCGCGGGTGATGAGTTGAGGTGCGCGCGCACCGGGTATCAATACCGCACCAATGACCAGGTCTGCTGTGCGCAAAGACTCAATCAAATTAAATTTGTTCGACATCAAAGTTTTCAGTTGGCTACCGTGAATGTCATCGAGATAACGTAATCGCGGTAAGTTGACATCGAGCAACGTCACCGATGCTCCGGTACCGATAGCCATTTTTGCCGCGTTGGCTCCCACAATGCCGCCGCCGACAATGACCACATGACCGGGGTCAACGCCGGGCACGCCGCCAAGTAAAATGCCGCGTCCACCATTCTCGCGTTCGAGATATTTCGAACCTTCGTGAATCGACATCCTTCCTGCCACTTCACTCATGGGAATGAGTAACGGCAGGGACTTATCTGGTAACTGCACGGTTTCGTAAGCGATGCCTATAATTTTTTTATCAAGCAAGGCCTGGGTTAATTCGGGAGCCGGGGCTAAATGCAAATAGGTATAGAGGATTTGCCCTTCGCGAAGTAGGGGAAACTCTTCGGCAATGGGTTCTTTTACCTTGACGATCATTTCTACCTGCTCAAAAACCTCTTGCTGTGAGACGATTTTGGCTCCCTGCTCAAGATAATCTTGGTCTGGGATGCCACTGCCATCTCCTGCCAACTTTTCCACCAGCACTTTGTGTCCGTTTGCGATCAGGTCGTGCACGCCTGCGGGGGTCATGGAGACCCGGTATTCATCGGTTTTACTCTCTTTTGGGATTCCTATAATCATTTTGTCCCCTATATAAAATTCATATGGCTCTACTCATTATAAACGAATCTCCTATTTGATCTTTTAAATAAAATCCATTAGAGTACCCCTTCAAAAACAATAATTCCGGGACGCTTCTCAATGGACGATGTAAGCTATAAACAGACCATATCAGCGAACCTCGTTGACGATGGTAAGCTTTTAGATTTGGAAGATAAAAATATCGGCATCGAAGAGTTGCGTCTTTTGGCGGCGAGTAAAGATTTGTCTGGAGTAGAGCAACTTTATCTCAGTCAGAACCAACTTTGCGGGGAGGCCATCGAGGTTCTTTCTCAAGTAAAATGTTTGACGAGACTACGATCACTCTACCTCAACCATAATATTATTGGCGATGAAGAAGCAAAAACTCTAGCCAAAGCTGACCTGATGAAGAATTTGAAATGTATCATGTTCGAAGCAAATAATATTGGCCCGGCAGGCGTCGCCGCTTTAGCCGATTCTCCCAATCTTCAAAATTTGGAAATTATTTTTCTCGATTCGAATCCGATCGGGCCGGAAGGTGCGCGTTCCATTTCCGCATCCGATAAGTGGCCGAGCTTGAAAGCCTTGCATCTTGATAGCACGGATATTGGTGATGAAGGTATAGAAGCGCTGGCCGCAAGCAAATATCTGGCGGAGCTTGAAAAACTATATTTGTGTTCCAATAAAATGGGCAATGCCGGTGCTATTGCGATTTCCAACTCACCTTATTTTAAAAATCTGATTGCGTTGAGTATCTGGAGAAACGAAATACGCGATGAAGGTGGGCAAGCCATTGCAGATTCGCAAACTTTTATGAAACTCGAACGGCTTTATATGAGTCTTAATTATATAGAGCGCCCGATAAGAAAAGTGATTCGCGGCTCGGAGCTTGCCAAACGTTTGACCACCCTGGTAATGGACTGACTGATTATGACAGAGAATAAAGAAGAAGAATATGAGTACGGCCATTCTAAATTTTTCAACGTCTTCTTCCACGTAGGAGTGGTTTTCAACGTGCTTCTAGTCATCTGGATGGTCCTAGTCTTCACCGACATCCTCTAAGTCCCTTACAGGGACGGGGGTGATAGGTCTATTCTTTTTACTGCGAAACAAGTGCGCTTGAGCTTCTGGGTAGAGATTCATTCCATCGACAACAAAAACCAAAAACTATTTCTAGAAGCTTTCAAGCGAACGTTCGCTTTACGGGAATAGACCTATAGAGTCCAGCGGGTACGCTGGGAGCTAGTCTGGGTTTATGGTGGTGGAGGCGGCTTTGACGAGTAGGTCGGAATTTTTCCATTGCAACCGTTTTTTGGAAATCAGGTAATCCCCCGCAGCATTTCTAAACCGCCGCCATTCTCTCCCCATATAAACTTCATTAGGGCGGAAACTCGACTTGTATGTGAGGGAAGCATTTTCGGCGATATAATAGCCTAGATAAAAATATTTCATTCCAGACTGGCGGGCAAACTCAATTTGCTTTAATACGCTGTAGGTGCCGAGACTCATCCTCTTATTAGGCACTTCATAGAAAGTATAGATCGCAGAAAACGATTTAGAAGTTTTATCGCCCAAGGCCACGCCGACTAACTTCCCATCTTGATAGTATTCAAACTCAATGCCGAACGGAGTGTTGACATAAAATGACATGCGAAAGTTTTGCTCGTCTTCTACATCGTCCTGCAAAGAGTTAAATCTTTCTTTATGCGTTAAGTAAAGTCTGAACTTTTCTTCTGTATAAACCGGGTCACCGATTTTCATTTTGATATCTTCGCAAGATTTCAACGCGCGTTTCTGGTTACGCGTCATTTTAAATTCGTTGATACGCACGCGGATAGGAATACACAGGTAGCAATTCTGACAACGGGGACGAAAAAAGTAATCACCAAAATGACGCATACCATGCGCCAATAGATATTCGAACTCCGTCTCAGACACATCTTCTAGAAGATATTCTTCAAAAAGAGACTGACGGTCTTGAAAATAACCGCACTGGAATGATCTAGAGTCTATAAAATGCGCTAACATAACCGCCGGCGTTAAAGATAATGAGTTTAATGTCCACCCATTCTATAATATATTGGCGATAAATGGATAGTTTATTGAAAGTTTCAATCATTGTTCCCACCTTCAACGAAGCTCAGGGTTTAAAAGAAACACTGACGCAAATACAACAACTCTGCCCGCACGAGCTAGTTGTCAGCGATGGCGGAAGCGATGACAACACTTTGGAAATTGCTAAAAAATTCACCAAACATGTAGTATATAGTCCTGCTGGTCGAGCGCTACAAATGAATTCGGGGGCGCAAATTGCCACTGGAGATATTTTCCTTTTCCTGCATGCCGACAGTCGCATTGAGCTGGCCAGCTTCGAAAAGATGCTGTGTTCCTTGAAAAGTTCTGACAAAATCGGCGGTGCCTTTTCGCTTTGCATTGATTCTGATAAATGGTCTTTACGGCTGATCACCCGGTTGGCAAACCTGCGTTCGAAATATTTGGGGATGGCTTATGGAGATCAGGCTTTCTTCGTGAAAAATTCAACATTTCAACAAATGAACGGATTTACCGAGTTCCCCATTTGTGAGGATATCGACTTCTTCAAACGGCTGAGGAAATTGGGGCCGGTAATTCTTCTCAAGGAAAAAGCTCTTACATCACCACGCAGATGGATGAAGGAAGGCATTTGGTTCACGACTTTAAGAAACATCCTCATCGCGACCTTGTTCGAGCTTGGGTTCCCACCTCGCATCCTAACAAAATGGTACCAAGCCATCCGCTAGCGGCGAACTACCGCAGGTGATGGGTCTATTCCTGTAAAGCTGAAATAGATTTTTTAAGTTTTTTACTATTAGTTCGCTAACATTACCTCCCCGCAAGAGACAGAGGGTTTTAGTTGAATCGAGAGGTAGCAGTCCATATAATTAGAAAGAGTAAATACTAACTCACCATCAGAGCATATTGTAGAAAATGGCTAAAAAGAAATCAGGTAAAAACACATCTAATAAAACTAAAAAACGTATCTTTACCCTAGCTATGGCTGTTTTTATCTGCGTGGTTGTGGCAGGAGTGTATGTTGGCACCAAACCTTCGGTAAAAGTTCAGCCTGTAGCACCAGCGACAGGACTTTTAATCGAGACTCGTCCAATTTTAACCGATGCCGTTTTTACAGGAGAAGTGGCAGAGGCTTATCGAATTGCAGCCGAGATACCGAAAGTACTCGATAGTTTGTTTTGCTACTGCTACTGCAAAAAAAATCACAACCATAAAACATTATTGACCTGCTACACTAACAAGCACGGTTCTAAATGCGATATTTGCCTGAATGAAGTTTTTTACGCCTACGACTTATACAATCAAGGCAAAACCCTGGACGAAATTGTTATTGCTGTAGACAAAAAATTCTATCGCCCCTTTCGCCGAACCTGAGCAATTACAAAAAAATATTTCTGTTTTTTTCCTAATTGAAGCTGAGGAACCAGGGTAATTTTTTCAAAACTACGAGTAAAATAAAAAAATGCAAAACGTAGCGCAAGACAAACCTATCAGCATTTATATTCCTTACACCTTTTTGGTAGCTGCACTTTTATCGGTATTCGTGGTGTCCCTCAACAAGGTGGAATTAAAACCCTTCGAAACCGAATATCCGGCTGAGGCATTTATATCCCCCGAATTTGAGTTGCCAACTTTAGCCGGTGGAAAAGTAAAACTTTCAGACTACCGAGGTAAGGTGGTGTTTATAAATTTTTGGGCCACATGGTGCGGCACCTGCGAAGTCGAAATGCCTTCCATGGAAAAGCTGTACCGCAAGTTCAAGGATCATGGATTTCAAATGCTCACTATAAGTGTCGATAAGGATCAGACCCTGATCGAACCTTTTATGAAAAAATTCAACCTGACCTTTCCTGTATTACTGGACCCAGAAAGTATAATTGCAAAACGAGTTTATAAAACCACCGGTGTGCCAGAAACATTTATCGTTGACCGAGAAGGGCTCATCCGACACAAAGCCATTGGTCCACGAGACTGGGCCAACGATGAAACACTGGAAGCTTTCACTCAAATGATATTGGGAAGCTGATTATGAAACTATTCTCTTTGTTGACCGCAGCTATCTTTATTTTTGTCGCACAAAATGCGATTGCCCATAGTGGGCATAAAGAAGAATCTCCACCCGTTCCAATCGCAGAATCCTCCGACCCCATGTATGCCACTGAAGAAAAAGAGTCGGACCCTTTTGGCGGTTCTGGATTGTTCTCACCTTCTGACCTTTTCATGCAAGACGAAGTTGTTTCCGACAAACCTGCCGCAAATGAATCCATGAAAACGGAAGGCAGCCACAACGAAAATGCAGACCACAAAATGCCTGAAGTGGAATCGGCTAAGATAAAAGCAGTGGAAACATCGAGCAAAGGTTACGGAATCGCAGCAGGCATAACATTGTGCGCCGGTCTCCTTTTTGCCGGACTAACCTTCATTCGACCGGGAGAGTAACGCATGGCCAACGGACTTACAAAAATTTTACAAGACCGGCTAGGCATCCATCTACTCGATTACGACATTCCCGAACACTCCAACTCCATAAAATATTCCCTAGGTGGGATGACCTTATCGTCCTTCGGGCTTCTGTTAATCAGCGGCATCCTACTGGCACAATTTTTCATTCCCGATCCAGAAAGAGCTAATCGAAGTCTGCAATATCTTACCGATCAGGTTTATTTAGGCTGGTTCCTGCGCGGTATCCATTTCTGGGCTGGAGAGGTATTAACGGTCACCATGACACTGCACGTCATCCGAGTGTTCTTCACGGCATCTTATAAAAATCCGCGCGAGATCAATTGGCTGATTGGAATTGGAATAATGCTGATGATGGTCACTCTATTATTTACCGGCACTGTTCTTAAATGGGATCAGGAAGCCTATGAAGCACTAGCACATTTTCTTTGGGTGGCAGATCAAATGGGTGTCTTCGGCTTACCCCTCACTGAAGCTTTTGCACAAGGAGTTCCTCTATTAAATAGAATCTATATGGCACATATTTCTCTGCTTCCCATCATCGCTATAATGATGATCGGACTACATTTATTCTATATAAAATATCACAAGCTATCTCAATTGCCAGATGCAACGAAACCTGCTAAAAATATACCATTCATGAAACACATGGCTTATCTGAGAAGATCGGGATCAGGAATTTTCCTGTTGATTTGTCTGCTAGCACTGACCCTTTCACCTCCCTTGGGAGAAGAGCCAATACTTGGTCTTGAAGTTACCAAGCCTCCGTGGCAATTTGTCTGGATATACGCTTTGGAAAATGTGTGGGTACCTTTTTTGATCGTGGCACCTCCGGTCATCGTCGGATTTTTAGTCGCCATACCTATTGTTGACCAGAATAAACAACGCTATTGGAAAAAGCGTCCCCTAGCAATGATAGTCCTCATAGGCTTTATTGCAACATTCGCCGGTCTTATCATCTGGGGCACCATCACCACCATGACCCACTCCATGTAACCACTCGGCGTGGGTCTTACAGGTAAGAACTTTTAAGCGCAAACTATAATCAATAAGCTTCTAGATATAGCTTTACTTATATATGCAAATACAAATCGAAATTCTAACCAAAAAAGATTGTTGCCTGTGTGACGATGCGAAGAAAATTATCGAACGAGTGTTACCCGATTTCACAGCAACACTAACGATGGTCGATATTGAATCTGATCCTGACCTTTTTGAATCTTATAAAGAAAGAATACCGGTGGTGCGTCTTAACGGGAAAGAGAGTTTCGTTTTCAAAGTCCACGAAACCACCTTAAGAAAAAAAATCGAAGAACTGATAGAGGAAAAGTAATGGTAGAAAAGACTGCGTTAACCGAGCAAGAATTGGAAGAAAAGCTAAAAGAGATGGCACCTGAATGGAAAACCGGAAATAACGAAAAAGGGGTTCCTTATATTCAGCGCGTACACCACGCTTCAAAATTTATGGGAGGGATCGAGTTTGTTAGGAAGGTAGCAGAGGCCGCAGAGGAGAATAACCATCACCCCGACATCATCATCAATTACAAACGTATTTCAATTCGCTATTGGACACATACGGTAAGTGGTGTCACCCTTGCTGATTTGCAAATGGCTCAAAAAATTGATCCGCTATTTTAGCGCACCTAAATTTCAGCCTGCATGATGTCATCAAGAGTCTGACGTTTTCGGGTCAGCGTGCACTGGTCGCCATCGACAATCACTTCCGGAATGAGAGGCTGTGAATTGTAATTCGAGGACATGACATGACCGTAAGCACCTGCCCCACCTATAACAATGCAATCACCCGGTTTCGGCATCGGTAACTTTCGTGGAACCGGCTCTTCATCTTTCTGTGTCAGCACATCTCCGGATTCGCAAACGGGCCCTGCAATAATAAGATCCTGCTCCGGCCCCAGGTTTTCGCCATCAAACCAGATAGGGTGAAACGAACCATAAGCCATCGGTCGGATCAGATGACAGAACCCGACATTGGTCAACACATAATCAATCCGCTTTCCTTCTTCATCGAAGGTATGATTAAGCGAACGTACTTCTCCGATTAAATAACCGCAACCGGCCACGAAACGTCTTCCCGGTTCAATTTCACACACCACGTCCCGACCAAAATGTTCCTTTAGAACCTTGGCTCGTTCATCAATAATGGATTTGTAACCGGAGATATCTTCCTGCGGTTCATCGGGGTCATATTGATAAGGTAATCCGCCGCCGAAATTGATCGTCTCAACGTCAGGAAACTCTTTGGCAAAATCAACCAGTTTTCCAGTAATGCGCTTGAGATGTTCCATATCGCCACCCGAGCCGATGTGCATATGCACACCTGAAAGAGTCAGGTTATATTTTTTCAATAATTTTTTCACTTCATCCAGGTTCTGATACCAGATGCCGTGCTTGCTATAAGGTCCACCCGTATTGGTCTTTTTAGAATGCCCTGCCCCTTCGCCAGGGTTGATTCGTATAGAAATTCTCGCGGAACCTGATCCGTTTTTTTCTAGAGCCTGACCATACTCTTCAACCATCCCCAGTGTGCCACAGTTACAATAAATATTATTATCGAGGCAATAGTTCACATCATCGGCGTTGAAAAAAACATCACTGGTAAAACAAATATCTTCAGCGTTATAGCCTGCACGTATAGCACGTTGGACTTCGTAGACACTCACCGCATCAATCTTTACTCCATTCGCCAACATCTCCTGCAAAATTTTCACATTAGAAGAGGCTTTCATCGCATAACGGGTGACGGGAGAAAGTTTTTTAATCTCGTTTATCGATTGACGCAGAATTTCCAGGCTGTACACATAAACAGGAGTTCCAAACTGACGGGCAATTTCCTGCACTTCAACTTTTTCAATTTTCATTTTTTATCTCTTAATGGGATGGCTGATTCAATGGAACAATCCAGAATTTATAGCACAGATTCGGAACTCAAAATAAATTTGTCTTCTCCCCTGAGCAGGGGCTACTTACCGCATTATATATTCAGATGATCTGATTTCAATGAGTGAACTACCGAGTGTTTACGCTGTGAAACAACTATTGTTATTACCCTCCTCGAAAAAAAGCCAACAACTTAAAACAGTGGGCCAATTTATTGTGCCATCTACAAATTGGCAAGGGTGTAACCGATCGCTGAATGAGTCCAGTAGCGAATTGTGACAGGTTTGTAGTTAACAATAAACCCGGATGATAGTTATGGCTTCTGCTTCTTCAGCCACCTTACCTAAAAAAACAATCCCCTCCATAAATTTAGAGGCCTGGTGCACCCGTTCGATATAAGGTAAACCTTTCTCATTCTTAAAAGTCTTCCATTCTAGCGCTATCTCTTACATTTTTTCTTCCATCATCTGTTCGGTCAGGGCAATCTTTTCTACCATTCTTAAAGCTCCAAAATTTTATTCAGCTTCTTGCGCAGAGTAATTTCGTGCAAATTAAAAACAAAGCTTTCTTCACCATTGATGAGCACTAAAGGGATGCGCTCTTTATAAGACTCAAATAAAGCAGGGTCGGATTCGATATCAGTCAAAACTCAGTGTTGCAGGATAATCGGACAACACAAGCACAACAATAGCCTTGGCTTCATCACAAAACAGCAATAATTTTTTAGTCAATATATCAATATTAATAGTCTTCTAATAAAAAATATTTGCCCCGCCTCTTATAATATCTTCTTGATTGGCGAAAAAATAGCAAATATAAAAACTAACAAAAAGTGTTGATGACTGTCAACTACTCTAAAGATGGATTGATATATCGATCGGAAGCGGTTTGCTTTTAGGAACAGCTAAAATATCTCCATCTACTTCAGTCGATTCCACAAAATCAATATGCTCCAGAAACTGGTATTGAAACATATCATGCCCTTCGCGGATTAAGTAAAGATCATAATTCAATGAGCAAAAACCATCCGAAATATATTTTCTAGCTTCAAATGGTGCTTCGTAATAAATATTGGCATGCTCAAATATAACTACCGGCCTGTCTCTTTCTATCAATTTCCATGCTCCAGCCAAGACATCTTTTTCAAAACCCTGAACATCAATTTTTATAAAGGAAACCTTCCTATCGTCTTTCAGATGATCGTTAAGAGGGACAATATTTATTTTTTCCGTTACAAATGTTTCATTAATATCGATATTATTTTAAATTGACGAAGTGCCTTTATTGTAAGTACCTTTAGAGGCAGCATAAATATCCATTTCTGCATGGGTAAACCCTACGGCCATGTTGCAGGGATGCAAATTGGAAAGCTTGTTTAGTTCTCGGGATCTATAAAAACTGTTGAACACATAAGAAACAGGTTCATAACCATACACTTGACAAGTGGGATATTTTTTTGCAAAGTAAAGACTATAAAATCCTAAGTTAGCTCCAACATCGATTACCAGAGAATTTTCCTTTATAAAATGGCGCGCGATATCCAGCAAACCAGTTTCACAATTGCCTTCACATATTAAGCGGTCTTCAAAATAACCCCGGGACTCCAAATCAATAAGTAGATGAATTCCTTCAAATGAAACAAAAGAGATAAGAGGGTATTTTATTTGTAATTGTTTCAATCCTCTTTTTCTAATGTATTCAACGTAAGAAAAATTAAATCTTTAAAAAAAAAGAAATACAGGCCAAATACTACTCGCTTAAGGTTATTAACGATTAGTTTTTTGTAGAGCCGATTTAATTTATTTTTCAAATATATCACTTTATTATTTTTGTTCATTGATCTCCTTTTTCTTAGCCCTAAAACCGTGGCCCTCCAAAACCTCCTCGTTCCCAATGTATGCTTATTTCTCACCAATGTTACATTACGAAATATAATCCGTAATCCGTAAATCTTAGCATTTGATAGTATGCAACCAAACTAGCAGTATAATTCCTCTCATATTATCAATCGCTAACATCTGTCTCTTCACTATTACGATATTTTTTATTATCATATCAAAGGTGTCAGTCAGTCGAGCAGCAGTAGAAGCTATTATATCCATGACGTAGCTTTTTACACATGTTTGTTTCCCTTGGGTTGTCTCTAACTAGTTAAAACTATCGCCCACCTAAAGCAAAACCCTGAACTTAGTAAAGGGAACAGAATTATTATTTAGCCCAAAAAAATTTATCATTATTAATTAGTAAAGAATTCAAAATCAATAAAAGTTAAATTCTTGCATGGGCTGGATATAAATTCAGAAGAAGTCGCTAATGACAAGAGTAATTATATTACTTTTCTCGAGTTGGATAGTCCTCCAAGTATGGATATTTGGGGGATTCTGCAGAAGTAAAATCGGCTGATTTGAAATTATAAAATTCAAAAAAAACCAAATAATGAATTACCATAAACTATATAGCAATACAACAAATCTAAAAGCTAGGTTCATTATATTATCCATCATTAAACTATTAATAATAGATCTGTCATCACGCCAAAATGAGAATAAAATTTACGCAATCACTCAACATTCCTCATACTTAGCCCCATAAAAATTAACTATTTTTTCTAGTATTAATAGGAATAGACCTATAGGGTCAAAGTGCTACGCCTCATATATTTTAAAAAAAATGAGCACTAGCTTTTACAATGCATAAATACCCTCTTGAGGAAACTATTCTACCATGCCAAAGTGGACCATTGACGAAGCTCGCGAACATTATAATGTCAATGGCTGGGGTGCAGGTTTTTTTGATATTAACTCTAAAGGTAATATCGTTGTACGCCCCAACCGCCAAAACCAGTATGATATTGACCTCAAGGATCTGGTCGATGACATCCAGTCAAAGGGTTATTCACTTCCTGTGCTCATCCGTTTTTCGGATATCCTTAAAGCAAGTATTGCTAACCTCGCCAATTCTTTTAAGCGAGCCATTGAAGAATACGAATATAACGGCCAGTATCACGGAGTATATCCCATAAAGGTGAATCAACAGCGACAGGTTGTGGAAGAAATCGTCAAGTTCGGCCAACCCTACAACATCGGACTTGAAGCCGGATCTAAGCCTGAGTTACACGCCATTCTCGCAATCCTCGATAACCCCGAAGCTTTGCTGGTCTGCAATGGGTATAAAGATGAATCCTTCATACGACTAGCATTGATGAGCCAAAAATTGGGGAAAAAAGTTTTTATTGTCGTTGAAAAGCTAAACGAATTATCTCTCATAGAAAGAGTATCAAAAGAGCTCGGCGTAAAACCAAATATAGGACTACGTATCAAACTGGTGAGTGCCGGCCAGGGTCGTTGGTCTTCTTCGGCGGGAGAACACTCTAAATTTGGCCTGAACTCAATCGAGTTGATGGAAGCCCTGCAAATAGCCAAAGACAAAAATATTCTCGACTGTATCAAACTAATTCATTTCCATTTAGGCAGCCAGATCACGAATATACGTCGCATCAAAAACAGTTTGCAGGAAGTGGGACGGTTCTACTCTGAACTAATGCGATTCGGGTGCAACATTCAATACATTGATGTCGGTGGTGGATTGGGAGTTGACTACGACGGTTCTCGTTCGACATTCGCTTCCAGCACCAATTACTCTGTACAGGAGTATGCCAATGATGTGGTGTATCATCTTTTAGAAATTTGCAACAAGGAAAACCTACCACACCCGAACATTATCTCCGAATCCGGACGAGCCATGACCGCTCACCACTCCATACTGGTAGTTAATGTTTTAGATGTTACAAGCTTTCCCGAATGGGTCGATACGATTGAAATCGGCGAGGATGCTCCTGAAGTGGTTAAAGAAATTTTCCATGTTCTCAACTCAACCTCCAATAAAAATCTAAATGAGTCCTGGCACGATGCTGTGCATTTAAAAGATGAAGCACAGAACCAGTTTCTTATGGGGCTCATCTCTCTTGAAGGTCGGGCTATGTCGGAAAGAATCTTCTGGGGCATTTGCCGAAAAATAGAAAAGTTGAGTTCGCGTTTAAAATTCATGCCCGATGAAATTCGCAGCTTAAAAACCCGATTAGCAGACAAATATTTCTGCAACTTTTCAGTTTTTCAGTCAGTTCCAGACTCATGGGCAATTGACCAGGTCTTTCCAGTAGTGCCCCTTTACCGATTGAACGAAGAACCCACTCGCGATGCCACGCTCGCAGACATCACATGCGATTCGGATGGCAAGATAGATACTTTCATAGGTAATAACCGAGGAACGGAAAGCACACTTCGCGTTCATGCACTGGAACCGGGCGAAACCTATCCTCTCTGCATTTTTCTGACTGGGGCTTATCAGGAAATTTTAGGCGATCTGCACAACCTATTTGGAGACACCAACACTGTTCACGTTTCTCTGAACGACGATGGCACAATAAAGTACGAGCAGGTTATTGAAGGTGAAGATGTAACCGATGTACTCGACTATGTCCAGTTCTCAGCAGATGAACTTGCGGGACGCATAGATGGATTCCTCATCGGTTGCGTACAACGAGGTGTCATCACACAAAAAGAGGCGGATGACTTTCTGAATCTTTACAAAGAAGGTCTGAGCGGCTACACCTATCTGATTGACCCCGACAAACCCACAAGAAAATAACCTACGTCAATCTTTATTTTTTTTTAAGTTTATGATCTGCTGCATCCGTTCTTCATTTGTGGGGTGGGTGGAAAAATAGCTGGTTTCTTCAGTTTTATCGCCTGAATTTTTAAGAAACACTTCTAAGAGTTGCAAAAAATATTCAGGTGAATAACCTGACTTATTCAAATATTCAATTCCCATCTTATCTGCTTCTAATTCTTGAGAACGCGAGAACCCACTTACCAAAGCAGGTTTAACCAGATATTCACTGAAGCCCGCGCCAGGAACAAAAATATTTAAAACTGAGAATCCAATCGAAGTAAGAATAGAAACACCTACCTTCGTGAAGTAATGGCCCGCTTTAAGATGCGCAATTTCATGTGCCGCAACCGCAACTCGTTGTTCTTTTGATAACTCGTGAAGTAAATTCGCAGTAATGTTAATTTCATTACCCGTTGTTACCCATGCATTTGAAAAGTCAGCATAATGCACCACCGCATTGAACTCTTCTTCAGGGAAGTTTGCTAATGAAATAGTATCGACGGCAGTTTTCCATAGGAGCGCATCATAGGCACACCCGGCGCAATCTTTAGCCTTAGTCGACTGGCAGCCGGCCAGCAAGAATAAAATTAGGAAAAATAAGAAAGGTTTATTCAAGGTTTAGGCCAGAGCCATTGGAGGTATTACACTTGGCCTTTTTGCAGTACATCTAGCATTTCTTGATGCACAAGTCCGTTGCTAACGAGAATCTCCTGATCATAAATATTCGTCGGACTGCCATCAAATTTACTGGCTTTACCGCCTGCCTCGAGAACTATTAAGAGTCCCGCCGCGACATCCCAAGGATGCAACATACGTTCCCAGAAGCCTTCAAAACGGCCCATCGCCGTATATACCAGATCCATGGCAGCAGAGCCGGGTCGGCGCACCGCTTGACAGGCTTTCATAAAATTTCCGAAATGGTCGAGGTTGTCCTTATCCGACATCACCACACGCGGCGCAAAACCTGTAACCAGCAAACTCTTTTGCAGTTTAGGAATAGTTGATACGTGGATCGGCTTGCCGTTAAGTATTGCGCCCTGCCCTTTTTCGGCAACAAACAATTCATCTAGGCAAGGATTATAAATGACTCCCACCTTCACTTCGCCCTTTTGCTCTAAAGCGATTGAAACGCAATAACAGGGATAGCCATGAGAATAGTTCAGCGTTCCATCCAACGGGTCAATAATCCATTTGCTGGTTGAGTCACTGCCTTCAGCATTGCCTGATTCTTCAGCAAGAATATCGTGGTCGGGGAAAGTTTTTTTGATACGGTCAATAACCATTTTTTCAGCAAGAAGATCGACTTCAGTTACCGGGTCATAAAATTCTTTGAAAGAAACTTTACCGATGTCGTCTGCGCGATCGCGGAGAATCTTACCCGCTGCCAATGCAGCTTCCACTGCTACTATTACTTCCTGGCTCATTCAAGCCACCCGCCGCCGATCACGCAATCATCTTGATAAAAAACTGCTGACTGGCCCGGCGCGATAGATATTTGCGGCTGGTCGAATTCCACACGAACGCGGGAATTTTCTAATTTTGTGATCGTAGCTGGAACACCCTGATGTCGATAACGAATCTGAACATCGGCGCGAGTCGACTCTTCAATATCCAAACACCAATTGACCTGAGCCACAAAACAATTTGCGCGCTCCAATTCTTTTTTAACCCCCACTGTGATGCGATTATTAACCGGATCTATATGTGTCACGAAATGAGGTTCTTTGAGTCCACCCAGGTTTAATCCCTTTCGCTGACCAATGGTAAAGGCAGGATAGCCCTTATGTTTTCCCAGTACCTCGCCTTTTGAGTTAACAATATCGCCTTCTTTAAATGCACCATCGTCTAATTGCTTTGCAATAAACTTTGGATAATCGTTATCTGGGATAAAACATATTTCATGCGACTCGGCTTTCTCGGCCACATTCAATCCCAATTGTCTGGCGCGCTCACGCACTTCATTTTTATCCATATCGCCCAATGGAAATTCCAGACGGGAAAGTTGAGCTTGTGACAAGTTGAATAGGAAGTAGCTCTGATCTTTCCAACGGTCGCGCCCTCGACGAACCAGAAATTTACCACTAGAATGCTTGACGATAGAAGCATAATGCCCCGTCGCTACCCGGTTCACACCAAATGACTCGGCTTTCTGAATCATCTCATCGAACTTTAATTTTTGGTTGCACAACGTGCAAGGAATCGGGGTGCGTGCCTGCATATATTCAGAAATGAAATAGTCAACAACCTCTTCCTTGAATTTTTTTTCCATGTTGAGAATATAATAAGGAATACCCACCTTTTCGGCAACACGGCGAGCATCGGCAAGGTCATCAAGAGAGCAGCATGTACCAAAACGATTATCCGACTCGGAATAGTTCCACAACTGCAATGAAATGCCAACAGCCTCATATCCCTGCTCTTTTATAATCGATGCCGCGACCGAGCTATCGACACCGCCACTCATCGCTATCGCTATTTTTTCAGAATCGTTCATAGTTCCATTTGGAAAAAGGACAGGCAAGAGTCACCTAATCGCCTGTCTTTAAAAGACTTTAGTCTACCATAACTTTCTTGCAATTTAGTCTTGTGAAAGTGTTCAACAATAACCCAACCATCATTTTTCAAAATACCTTCCAATGAGATAAGAGTGGGTTGGTAAAGATCATCAGCAAACGGTGGATCAACATAAATAAAATCGAACCGGGGGCCCTGCTCCTCTATAACCGGTAAAGCTTGCAACGCTCCTTGTTTCAGGAGTTGCCAGCGGGTTATCTGATCTGCCATTCGGCACTTTTCTAAATTGCGCGTTATCAAAGCTTGCGCTTCAAGGTTCTTCTCGACAA
This sequence comes from Nitrospinota bacterium, assembly GCA_013349585.1. GTDB lineage: Bacteria > Nitrospinota > Nitrospinia > Nitrospinales > VA-1 > UBA8687. The sequence goes on from DUZG01000033.1 coordinate 18,883, forward strand.
AAAACACCTTTTCCGCACCCCGGCTGAGAGCCTCGATGCCCATTGACCCGGTTCCCGCAAACAGGTCAAGAAAAGCCTTGCCCTCCAGCCCCTGACCTATCAGATTAAAGAACGACTCTTTTACCCGGTCCAAAGTGGGTCGGATTTCCACCTCACCCAGTTCCACCAGTCGGGTTCCACGTGCCGAACCAGAAATCACTCGCATTTAAAAAGGTACCTTAGTTTTATAGGTAACAAACAATCTTGACATGGAATTCTATTAAAATTATTATAAATTGTGTTCCAAAGGAATTAGCGGTCGGGTATCGTCTAATGGTAGGACGCCAGATTCTGATTCTGGATGTCGAGGTTCGAGCCCTTGTACCCGAACCAATTCCTCGGACCATTGCCGTCTATTCCCGTAAAACTATAAAGAAGTTGCGTTCATTGCCTCTTCTACGGAGAGCAACGAGTTAATACGTCAAGCTTAAGGAATTATGAATATATACCGTAATCCATTTATTGTAGCCCTTTGCGCGCCTGCTTATCAGTTAGTAGCTACCATTGCCATCACCAACGACTTTTTAATGGCGGCTATTTTCATTATGTTTACTCTGGGCCTAATTGGCGCTTATGTCACTGACTTTCCGTTATTAGCAACACTATATATGAATGAGGTTGCCCATAAAACCTCTGTTTCATCATTGATGGGAATGTTGTTGGGGCTGATGTTGTTCCTCGCGTTCGGCACAGGCGGGGAAGAAGGAAGCGATGGCGGCATGATTTCTGCCGGAGGAAAATTTATGGCAACTTGGGGGGTTATGTCCCTACCTGCTTATCCCTTGATGGTATATTTGATTTTCAATTTAAATAAACGCGACCTAGATGCAGAAGAAGTCATAAGAAAAGAAAAGAAAAAGAAGAATAAGGGCGGAGGCCCCCCTATTATGGAACGCGACGGATTTTAATAATTGCAATAAGTATGGCCCCATCGTCTAGCGGCTAGGACGCTGGCCTCTCACGCCGGAAACAGGGGTTCGATTCCCCTTGGGGCTATTTATTTCAATCACTTACAGCCCAGTCAAATTGTTGACCCTCTATTTGTGTCAGCGTTGTGTCAAAACCACTGACTGCTTCCTGAAGTTTTTCACCCTTGAGTCTGGCATAAACCAGTGTTGATTTAATGTCAGAGTGACCCAGAAACTCCCGAACTACCTCTATAGGGACACCGTTATTAATAAGCTCACAAGCGGCAAAATGCCTGAAGTGATGAAATGATCCCCAAGGTATCCCTGCCTTTTTAAACGACCTACCAACCTGTACGCTAATTGGTTTCTCGCTAATATTAGGGAAGAACCTATCTTGATCTCTCAAAGGCCAGACTTTGATCAACTTGAATACCTTGCGCAAGCCCGGAGTTATTGGGATACTCACAGGCCTCCCTGTTTTACTTTGGCTTTTGATATTCAACCAGCCATCCTTGAGATTAACTTCACTCCGTTTAAGGTGAACAACATTCTTGAGCCGCAATCCGCTATATGCTGAAACCAAGCAAACGAAACGATAGCGAGGATTAACAAATTGAGTTACTACTCTTAAAACTTGTTCTTGGCT
>DUZG01000034.1 GCA_013349585.1 Nitrospinota bacterium
GAAGTGGTGAAAGAACTGAGCAATACTTTGCTCAAGAAACTGGAGGTAGATAATGTCTGATTCCAATACGGCTGTAACAGGTAATGCTGTTTTCGATGTCGAAAAAATACGCAAGGATTTTCCCATCCTGTCTCAAACCGTGCGCGGAAAACCTTTAATCTATCTCGATAACGGCGCCACTACGCACAAACCGCAGCGGGTTATTGATCGTGTGAGTCAATTCGATGCTGAAGAGTATGGCACCGTACGTCGTGGAGCTTATAAATTATGTGAGAACGCCACTCAGCTCTACGAAGATGCGAGAAAGAAGGTCGCCGATTTTATGGGCGCGGAAAAGCCCGGTGAAATTGTTTTCACCAGTGGAACCACACAGGCCATCAATTTGGTGGCACACAGTTTCGGCAAACGCTTTATCAATAAAAATGACGAGATCATCATTTCCAATATCGAACATCATGCCAATACGGTACCTTGGCAGGTTCTGTGTGAAGAGCGCGGTGCGAAGCTCAAAGTCATTCCCGTTAGCGATACGGGTGAACTTGTTATGGAAGAATATGAAAAACTGCTTTCAAACAAAACTCGTATGGTGGCGGTCAATCATGTTTCAAACGCATTGGGCACAATCAACCCCGTAAAAGAAATTACAGAAAAAGCGCATGCGGTCGGGGCAAAGGTTTTAATAGACGGTGCGCAAAGTACACCACATATGAAACTGAATGTTCAGGATATTGGTTGCGATTTCTACACATTTTCCGGACATAAAATGTATGCGCCCAGCGGCATCGGCGGAGTTTACGGTAAAATGGATCTCTGGGAAGAAATGCCGCCTTATGTGACAGGGGGCGATATGATATTGCAGGTCACGCTCGAAAAAACCACCTATGCAAAACCCCCGGCAAGGTTCGAAGCAGGCACACCGCCTATAACTCAAGTGATTGGTTTAGGGGAAGCTATTGACTATCTCAATGAAATTGGAATGGATAATATTGCCGCTTACGAACACAGTTTACTCGAATATGGTACGGCATTATTAAACGATATTGAAGGAGTACATATCATCGGTAATGCCCGCGAAAAAGCCAGCCTCATTTCTTTTCATATAATAGGAGAGAACCCTAATGACGGACATCCGCATGATGTCGTGAGTTGGTTAGATCAGGATGGTATCTCCTGTCGAGGCGGACATCACTGCGCGCAACCCACAATGATTCGCTATGGCCTCCCTGCTACCACTCGGGCTTCGATGGCGTTTTACAATAAAACCGAAGAGCTAGATGCCTTGGCCGAAAGCCTTAGAAAGGGTTTCCCTTATGGCTTTGTGGTTTTATGATATGATTTTTTGATAAAAGAGCTTTCCAATGTCATACGATAAAGAACTATACCAGCAAGTCATTCTTGACCACAACCGTAAGCCTCGCAACTTCCATGAAATAGAAGGTGCCAGTCATTCTTGTCACGGCGTCAACCCGCTTTGTGGCGATGATATAACCGTCTACCTGAATGTGGATGAAAATGATGTGATTAAGGATGTGAGCTTCCTAGGTTCGGGCTGCGCTATTTCCAAGGCCAGTACTTCCCTGATGACTACATTTCTTAAGGGCAAAAAAGTTGACTCAGCCAGAAAAATTAAAGAAGAATTTCATCAAATGATTCTTGGGACAATGGACCCTGAAAAAGAGGAGCATAGCCTGGGTAAACTGGTTCTCTTTATGGGAATTCGCGATTTCCCTTCCCGCGCAAAATGCGCCAGCCTAGCCTGGCATACCCTAGTTGGTGCTTTGGATAAAGAAAACGAAGGAATCAGCACCGAGTAGAAAGAATACGGAGTTTCTTTGACCCCTCTCCAAAACACGCTCGATACACAAACTCGACCCGGTAAACTATTCAAGTCTCTTGATGATGACAATCTGCTTTGTACTGTGTGTGGTGATCTTTGCAAACTGCGCCCCAGTCAACGTGGCGTTTGCAAAGTTAGGTTTAACTCGGATGGTACTCTTCTCGTTCCCTGGCAGTATGTGGCGGGATTTCAAAACGATCCTATAGAAAAAAAACCTTTTTTTCATGCCCTTCCGGGAAGCCGTGCTTTAAGTTTTGGGATGTTGGGATGCGACTTCCGATGTGCCTATTGCCAGAACTGATTTACCTCGCAAAGTCAGAAGGATGATGCTTCAACTATAAATTCTATTTCTGTTTCCGCAAAAGAAATTTGTGACAGGGCGAATAATGCAAAAGTCGTGGTATCGACTTACAACGAACCTTTGATCACCAGTGAATGGGCGGTGGAAGTTTTTAAGGAAGTAAAATAGAGAAAACTATGGACAGGCTATGTTTCGAACGGACATGGAACATCAGAGGTGCTGGAATATGTCGGTCCCTGGCTCGATTTGATGAAAATTGATTTGAAAAATTTTCACCAAAAAAATACCACCGGATCGGCGGCAATCTGGATGCTGTACTGAAAACGATACAAACGGTACACGGGATGGGAATTTGGCAGGAACTGGTTACCTTGTTGATTCCTGACTACAATGATTCGGATGAAGAACTGTCGAAAATCGCAGAATTCATCGCGGGAGTTTCAAAAGATATTCCATGGCATGTGACGGCTTTTCATCCAGATTATAAAATGACCGACCGGAAAAGGACACCGGTGGAAACTTTATTACGCGCATATCAACATGGGAAAAATGCCGGCCTTTCTTTTATCTATGCCGGTAACCTGCCAGGTAAAGTGAAAAATACAGAAAACACTTATTGCCCACATTGCCAGAAGCCAATACCAAGTCGCTGGATTAAATCTTCTTAATAAACATAATTGCTTATAAAGCGATTTTAACCTGATACCAATATGTGTTTTACAGGATTGTGACAGCCGGGAGGTTGCGCAGTCGATAAGGTAGTTGTATGATAAATAAAGGATTATTTGAATATGAATTTGAAATACAGACAAATGGGAGATATAAAGATGTTGGGTCCTAAATCAGTGAAGCTAATGGTTGTTTTTCTTTCTTTAATTTTAAGCGGTATATTTTTTACCGGTACCGTTCTGGCAAAACCCGATGAGGGAAAAGGTACCTCACAAAAATGGGCTGTTGTGAACGGGTTTCGATCAGCTCAGTTTGGTATGAAAGAGCGGGATGTAATTAAAGCGATTAAGGATGATTTTGGGTTAGGAAAAAATCAAGTTTCTCGAAAAGTACATCCGAATGAAAAAACCGTTACTCTGGGAATCGAGGTTAAAAAACTTTTACCAGAAAGTGGAACTGCAAAAGTTTTTTATATCATGGGTTACAAATCCAAGCGCCTGATTCATATCAATGTCATTTGGGGGAAACCGGTTACGAAAAACCCGAATGCAGAATCCGTGGTTGCAACTGCAAACCAATTGCGCAATCATTTCGCCCAGAAAAAATATCAGAAAGAAGGGTTTGCTCTTAACGCACAGCTCGGCGAAGGAGTCATTCTGGTTTTTCAGGGTAAGGATCGAAAAGGCAGAGCCGCAAGATTGTTGTTGAGCAACCCAAAATCAGAAAAAGATAAAAAAGCGGGTGAGGATATTGCTCTCACTCTGTCATATATCGAAAAACCGCAAGATCCAGATGTGTTCCGAATCAAAGATGGGGATTTTTAATAAGATTCTTTTTTAACTAATTGATTTTAATCATTTTAGACTCCCCCCTTCCTAGTTTTTGGAAGGAATGTATCTCTATAAAAAATAGAAAGAGGAGAATTTTGTGAAGAACAAGAAACAGGTAGGTAAGGCTTTGGGAAGGGTTGTAAGTGGATTGTATGTGGTGACCGCAAAGTGTGAAGACAAAGAAGATGCAGTGTTAGCCAGTTGGGTCAATCAGTGCTCGTTCGATCCTCCGGCAGTCACTATCGCATTGGGCACTCTGCGCCAAGCTCGACTTTTGGTGGAGGGATCTGATTCCTTCATTGTTAATGTTTTGCCTCAAGATGATAAGACTTTGCTTAAACATTTCAGTCGTCCTCCTGAAGATATTTTTAAAGGTGTTAAAACTCGAAAAGGTTTGGACGGCATTCGTATATTGAGTGATGCGGTTTCTTATCTGGAATGCGAAGTGGTTCACTCTATGCAGACGGGAGACCATGTAGTGTATGTCGGAGAGATTGTCGGCGGTAAATCGTTAAAAGGCGGCGACCCTTATATCCATGTACGGGAGAATGGATTCAACTATTGATCGAGTCCGATCATTTTCAAAAAGTCGGTGCGGGTGACGGCCCAGTAAATCCCTGTCACTACAAATAGGATAGCGGATACTATGAAGACGGCCAGTTTAACCATGCGCTGTGGGTCTTCTTCGTAGTACTCCTTCAAGTCACCAGCCATGCTCTCTACAACTCCTTCGTTTGCCGACTTCCTGAAGGTTTTGTCGATGGCATCGCGACCGTAGATGATCCCGAAAATTACCGCAATAATAAGTATTTCAATTGCACCGATCATTTATCCATCTACACCATTTATTCAGCGAAGGTTTTTCACCATTTGCTGTTTAACAAAAAAATAGCCGGAGAGTCTGGTTCAACCTGCATTCGCAGGAACCCTCCGACTAGTTAACTTTTTAGTACCTGAACTTTGGGACGCGCTTTGAGCGCAACGGAATCCATAGTCATCCATTTTACTTGTTGGATTGCCGCTATTGCGAAATGGAGAATATATAAAACCTTTCAGATCGCGCCATGATCCACCGCGTACGACCTTGAATTCTCCACCTATCGGCCCTTTCGGGTTCGCATATTCATCTATTTCCTTATAATACTCGCGATCGTACCAATCGTCCACCCATTCTTTAACGTTTCCAGCCATATTATAGAGCCCATAGGCACTTTTTCCCGCTTCAAGGGCGTTGACCGGGACGAGAACCTCATGTGTCGTCTCCTTGGCCCAGGTTTGATGGTACCGAGCTAATTCAGGCGAAGGTGGTTGATTACCCCAAGGGAAGATAGTGGATTTTTCACCGCGTGCAGATTTTTCCCATTCGGCTTCAGAAGGCAGACGTTTTTTCTTCCATTTACAATAATCATTGGCTGCCTGCCAAGAGATGTTGTTGATGGGATAGTTATCGAGCCCAGGCCGTGGTTGAAATTTTTCGGTATATACCAAGGTTCCAAATTTATTGTCAGAGTAGTATTTCTTAATACTATTTTTGGTATTCAAAAATAAGGAAAAATCTTTTGCTGATACTTCATATTTGTCGATGTAAAAGCCGTCTAGAAAAACCTGATGTTCTGGGCTTTCATCCTCCAGCTTGTTGTTCAAACCCATTTTAAAAAAACCGGAAGAAATATGGATCATTTTGGATGGTATGGAATTATTTGATGTTCTTTTGAAAAATGCGGCTTCTTTTTTTGCGTACGCTTGTAATAAAGATCTTGCTTCATCCGCGAATTCTCCGTTTGCTTCAAGATTGAGATATGACTGTAAAAAATCACGCGCTTTTTCAATCTGTTTTGATTCGGAATATATCCAGCCAGAAAAAAACTTTAAATCAGCTCGTTGTGAATAGGCGGATGATTGAATGTCTGCAATCAAACTCTCCGCAACTTGTGGAGGGTTTCCCGCTAATACTTTTCGGTACCACTCTTTAGCATTTGGATATTGTTTTTGTAGCAAAGAATAAAACCCCAAATTCATCATTGCCAGGGTTTTTAAGTTTTCAGAACTTTGACTTTTGTTGAGTCCTCGTAGTGTCCAGGCAGAGGCCATTGCAAGATCCTCAATGCGATAATAGGTCCAGCCCAGTTGAATATAGTTTTTTAGGTTGTTTGGACTTTGGTCAATAAGATATCGGTGCTGTTCTATCGCATGAGGAAAATCACCCATGTGGTAAAAAGCTTCTGCCAGCCCGGCGAGCACCTTTTTATTCCCAGGAGATTGCTTTTGAATTTCTTTTAAGGTTTGAATGGACAGGGCATGTTGCCCCAGTCGTCCAAAGGCATTAGCGATATTAATTTTATTTTGGATGCTCTCGGGTTGTAATTTTTCCAGTGTTTTTAAATGTAATAGTGATGAGGTAGTACGGTTGCTTTTCAAAAATAGGTTCGCGAGTCGCTGGTGGGCCGGTGCAAAATTACTATCGATTTGAACCACCTGTAAGAAGTTTTCAATAGCCGCATTAAGGTTACCGCTTTGTTGGTGCACTAGACCCAGATTGAAAAGGGTAGAGATATTTCCAGGAGAGGCTTTTAGAGCAAATTCATAATGTTGTATCGCTTCCTGGTATTTTTTTAGTTCAGAATAAATATTTGCCAGATTGTTTTGTGCATCTATTGAAGCGGGGTTAATTTTTGTAGACAATTGTAAATAGAAAACGGCCCGCTCGATTTTCTGGTTTTGGTAATACACCATTCCTATGTTGGAAAAATAGGCTCCGAGAGTTTGTTTGGTGTCCAAATTTTTCAGAAAATAGGAACTTTCTTTCCCAGAAGAGGCGAGATAGCGTTTGCGATAAAAACTGTCGGAAAATATTGCACCCATTTCTGTTGTTTCGATATTGATGCGGTCTTTGCCTCTTTCATAGCGAACGAAAAAATGATTAGGCAGAGGAATTCCAAAAAGAGGAAGATCCAATTTTTGTCCTAAAATAAGATAGAGCAATGACAAGTTCATGCAATACCCTCTTTTGGTTTTAAGCATCCCATGTAGAAAAAGTTCTTCATTGTTGATGGGAATTCCGCTGGCATCCACCTGCTCAGTATAGCGGTATCCTGCTTTGTTGTGAATGGCCATGCGTAGCGCGCGGATTATTGCATCGGCATCGCTGGAACCTTGTAAACTATTTTTTACGTCTAAAGCCAGATTAGAAATTTCATCTCGGAGAGGCTGAATTTCGAGAGATGGATTCCAATGCTTGGAGATCAGAAGCAGTGTTTCTAAAAGATCTATTTGTGCGTTTTGCAGCTCTGGAATGTTGCCAAGCTCTTTTTCTATAAGGATCTTATCAGTTGTGCCCGCGCTTTGTGCAAAGCTTGGGATGCTGAATAAAAATAAGATTAGATAAGCTGTAATCAATCGGAAATGTGAGAATATCATTTTGCACCGTCTATTTTTTAAGGTTTATTCTATTATATCAGAAGTCCACAACGCTCGAATATAAGAAACAAGACTGGTTTTTTGATAAATTTTACCGGAAATTCTTGATGAGAATTCTTGCTGCAGAGAACGATCTGGATAATGCTCGTCTTCTGGAAAATATTTTAAGGAAAAACGAACACACCGTTGAAGTGGTTCCCGATGTTGCCAAAGCCTTGCAGCGTTTGCGTGAATAGAAATTCGATGCGCTTTTGACAGACTGGATGATGCCGGAAATGGATGGGATAACTTTGATTCAACGCGTGCGCGCCGAGGTTGAGTCTGCTCCCTTGATCTTGATGATCACTGCTATAAGTGATGACGACGCACGACAAGAATTGCTGGAGGCGGGTGCAGACGAGTTTTTGACAAAGCCATACAGGTCCACCGATTTAGTCCGGGTTTTGTCGTATGGGCTTGCGCGCCTAAATCAACCTCCACCTGAAACCGATGACCAGATAGTGGCTCCGGTTCGAGCTAACGGGCGTCCGCCAATTGTAAGTGTGGTGGTTGCTGCGGGAACAGGTGGATCGTCTGATATTCACCAATTTTTACAATCGATTGATGAAAGTTCCCCAGCTGCATTTTTTGTTGTCCAACATGGTCCGGACTGGATGATGAAGCTCTTGACTCGACAAATTAAACAGAGTGTAGCCTATCAAGATTTGCAACCAACTCAGAGGAATATTTATCTTGCGCCGGGTGGCCATCACCTGACTTTTCCCCCTCCACCTGTTTCTCTGGAGTTGAATCAGTAGCCTAAAGAAAACTATTTGCGCCCCACAGCAGATTATTTATTTCGTGGTGCAGCAACGGTGTTCGGTGAATTTTGTGTGGCCGTAATTCTTTCAGGGGTAGGTAGAGACGGATCACAAGGAGCAAGAAATATCAAAGCTTCTAGGGGGGGGTATTGAAGACCCTAAGGCTGCAGCAGTACCATCTATGCCACAGGCCGCGTTAGATTCGAAGGTAGCTGATGCGATTCTACCATTGAATATACTTGGAGAGGTTGTGACGGATCAAGTCCAACATTTGAACGAAGAGTTGAGGCGTAGAAAAAAAGAAGAATGATCACTCGCTACCCCCAAGCGCGGGATGCAAATAGCGAGAGCAAATTGACCTGTTAACAAAGTCGGTTCGCCGTTACTCCTTGCGGATCATCCAACCTTCCATAAGAAGAATTCCAACAACAAAAAGAAAAAGAGGGGTCGCTAGCATCATTCCCTCGGATGTAGGGAGTTGAGACACCTCAAGTTCTGGCTTTTTGATCTCCACTTTCAGGTTGGGAAGGAAAGTTTTAATGTCAGATAATTTTTGTGGTGACGATTCTTTGGTGTCGAGATTTACGGTAAAGCTTCCGATGGATTGTGCGCCTAAAGGGAGTTTAGTTATTGTTTTAGGTAGAGTTTCATCCGGCAATTCAAAAAGAGTGTAAACTCCCGGAAAACCGGTTTTATTGAAGTGAGTTTTTCCGTCAGCGGTTAATGTTAAGTGAAGGTTTCCCCCCGGAGTTCGAACAGCCCATTGGCCATTAGGTTTATCAATTTTTTGTGTAAAAGTTTCGCCGATCAAAAGGTTTTGTTGTGAGAAGTTTTCAAGACCACGAGTCGCGTACTGAGTCCATCTTTGTATCCACGGCAAAAAAGTAGGTTGAATGGGAAAGTCATTCCAATCTCGATCCAGCGAACTGAGAAAAACTATTACTTTTCCTTTTCCGGAATCCGATTCCAAAATCGCCGGGTTTTTGTTTGTGAACCAATTGGAAACTTTAAAACTTTTTCCGTCTCGAGCCTGAATCGTATAAATTGAATGGAATGGGATTTCCTTCATCTCTTTGATAGTTTTTGCAGAAAATGCCCGCATCACCGGATGCTGGTTGTTTTTAAATAGTAAATGGGTTTTTTTTAATTTTTGTACCGCCTCAAGGGTGACGGGTAAAAGGTTGCCCAGCTTTTCATTATAATATTTTGCGTCGACCTGGTCGCCCATGCCAAATATTAATGCTCCGCCACGTAAAACAAAACTTTCAAGTTTCAGTTCATAGCCAACCGGAAGATCTCGCACATTAGCAAAAATGACTACGGAGAAATCTGAAAGGTTTCTTAATGGAAGCTCGGCAAGGGTTGAAACGGTGGGATCAATATGTGAGACGGATACCGAGAATGGGTTAAGGGCCCGTTCTAGATAAAAGGATTCGCTTTGATGCGAAACGGTGCCAGGATCTCCATCGACCACAAGAACTTTAATGTTCCTGTTAGGCTGGTGAGAGAAATAGCGAATGTCGTCTGTCAGTAATGCGTCTTCACCCGCCTTAATTTTTCCTCGAATAGAATCTCCGCTGCGTAATGGAATGGAGAACTCTTTGGCGATGGTTTGCCCGGCAGGGATATCGATGAGAGTTTCTTTTTCTAATTTATTATCAAAAATCAGAGAAACAGGCAGCCTTTGGCTGCTCTGAGAATGGTTCTTTATTTTTGTCTTTATTTTTAAAATGCGGCTACGTGCTAAAAACTCCTGATGGGTTTCGACGCTTTCTACAGATACTTGATTTTTTTTTATGGCTAATATGGAGAAATCGAAAACCTGCAATGGAGTATTCAGCAAGCTTGCAACTTCCAAAAAAACTTCTTTGTCCCATCCGTTTTCATTCAGGTCGGTTAGTAGAATGAGGCTCTTGTCTTTATGGCTTGCCGTGGATAGTAGATGGGTTGCTTTTTCCATGGCATGTCCTATGTCCGTCCTTTGATAAGAGGGTTGCAGACCATGGATTAGTTTTTCAAAGCTGTTTTTTTGTGCAATCCAATCCTGAACGGTGCGTGCCGGATGAGAGGCCAATACCAGACTGAACTCGCTTCCTTCAGGAATTTTGGTTAGAAAATTTGATAAGAACTGGATTGCGGATTCAAAAAGTGTTCCTTCTTTTATGTGGCTTCTCATGCTGTAGGAGTCATCAACAATGAAGACATAAGAGGATGGGGCGTTACTGCGAAAAGCTTCTGAATCGCCAAAATAAAAAAATGGTCCTGCAAGAGCCAGGCTGAGCAGAGCAATACCCATACAACGAAGAAGGAGTAATAGAAGGAGGTTGGGGTTGGATTTTTTTATGGATCGCTTTTGTGATTGAGAAAGTAAATAGACGGCAGAAAAATGCACATGCTTTTGTTGTCGGCGCGTTAATAGATGGATGAGGATGGGTATGGACATTCCTATTAATCCAAATAGAAAAAAAGGTGAGGAAAAATTGAGACTCATAATTTTATCAGGCTTTTTCGTTTTAACAGGTAATAGCTCAATGCCTGTTGTAAAGGGATAGAGGTATCCATAAATACATAATCGACACCCAGTCCATTGCTGATTTTCTTCAACTGATCGATTTTTTCCTGTATGGCTTTTTGGTACTCCTCACGAATATCTATTGGGTCGAGTCCCACCGTTGGGTCATCTTCGAGTGATTCGAAAATCGTGTCGCCATCAAAAGGTAAATTTATTTCATCTGGATGTAGAACGTGAAAAAGGATGACTTCCAATCCTCTGGACCGGAGTAGTTTTAAGCTTTTGTGGATATCCTGATCGTGAGTGAGAAAGTCTGAAACCAGGATCAACATGCCACGTCCTTGCAGTCGTTCGGCAAGCCCAGAGAGAACATTTTCAACCTGGGTTACACCTTTTGCGGAAAGAGTTGAAAGTCCATGTAAGATATGTTGCAAATGCGAAGCTTTAGACCGAGGGGGTATATGTTGAACGACTGCATCGTTGAACAAAGTCAGCCCAACCGCATCGAATTGTTTCAAAAATAAATAGGATAATGCGGCAACCAGATTACAGGCGTAGTTGATTTTTGACTCTTCTTTTTCGAAGGGAGATTTATAGGCCATGGATCCGCTGGAATCGAGAAGAATCGTGCATTTAAGATTGGTGGATTGCTCAAACTGTTTGACATGGTATTTGTCGGTCTTTCCTGCCACCTTCCAGTCAATATGTCTGATTTCATCGCCGGGGGAATAGTCTTTATACTCGGCAAACTCTACGCTTGCCCCTTTATGTCGGCTTCGATGTTGGCCTGTAAGTATCCCATCGACCATATTTATCGCTGTGATTTTCAGTGACGAAATACGGGCAAGAACCTGTGGATCAAAATTTGATGATGCATTTTCCATAACGGGGCTATTGTCTCATAAAACTTTAAGGGGGTAAAAAGGCAAATTCCCTTTCCTATAGACCTTGCCATTCACTAGGCAGGCTTATAGAATGACTATTTCTTTTAATAAAAGGGTTGAATGCATCGATGAGAACGACACGATATTGTAAATGCCATTTTTTAAATGGGGAGTCTGAGCACTGGGGAGTCCTGGATCGAACGACTTTTGCCCAAAAGGGAGCTAAGGCCCATTTTGCTCCTGATACACCGATCTTTCCAAAACACCTTTTACTAGAACTTAATTTTGATTGGGAAGAAGAGAAGGTATGGGGCAGTACGACCTACGAGCTACTGGCGAATGCAAATGGTGTTCAAGAAATTAAAATGGATGCGGCGAACTTGGAAATTGACCAGGTGCGAGTAGGGGGCAAGCGGGTTTCTTTTGAGAATACAGGTGAGAAGGTAATTGTTTTTCTTCCTAAACCGTTAAAAGCGGGAACGGCTATTAAAGTAAAGTTAAACCACTCTGTTTCCAAGCCAGCGGCTGGAATCTATTTCACTAAACCTGACAAAGATTACCCAGACCGATTCAAAACCGTTTGGACACAAGGGCAAGACGAAGATTCTAAGTACTATTTCCCTTGTTTCGATCAGCCTAATTTCAAGCAGACGACAGAGGTAAAACTTCACCTTCCTAAAGGAATGTTTGGTCTGTCAAATGGTCGTCTCTTGAAAAAAACAAGTTCCGCCTCAAAAAGTTTTTATCACTACAAACTTGAAATCCCCTATTCCACCTATTTACTTTCTATTGTTGCGGGCGAATTTGTAGAGCATAAAAGCAAGGTTGGCGATATCGATATTAAATGGTACGTGCAAAAGGGCAGAGAAAAAGAAGGCAGGAATTCGTTTAAGGATACCGGAAAGATCATGCAGTTTTTTTCTAAATATACCGGCTATAAATATCCTTATAAGCATTACACGCAGATTGCAGTTCCCGAATTTGTTTTTGGAGGAATGGAAAACTTTACGGTCACCACGCAAACCGACCTTACTTTACACGATGACCGTGCTCGCCTGGATTTGGACTCGAATGGGCTTGTCGCTCACGAGGCCGCGCATATGTGGTTTGGAGATATTGTTACAGCGAAGGACTGGTCTCATGCATGGTTGCACGAATCTTTCGCTACCTATTTTGATGCTCTTTATACTCGAGAATCGAAAGGCGAGGAAGAATTTCGCTACCAGTTGCTGGAAGATGCGGAAACCTATTTCAGTGAAGATAACCGTTACCGACGCCCGATAGTCACTAATATTTATAAGGAGCCAATAGATTTATTTGACGCTCACCTTTATCCTGGCGGTGCTGTTCGTTTACATTATTTAAAAAACCTCATAGGTGAAGACAAGTTTCGCCAGGCTCTGAAACTATTTTTAAAACGCCATGAAAAAGGATTGGTCGAAACCATTGATCTTAGTCGATGTCTACAGGAAGTCAGTGGGCAGAATTTCGATGAATGGATGAGCCAGTGGATCTATCGCGGGGGCTATCCGAGCCTGGAATTGAGCTATTCCTGGAATAAAGAAATAGCTGAAGTGACAATCAAGCAAACTCAAAAAGCAGAAAAGAAAGGTGATGAACTCCTCTTTAAGTTGCCGCTGAAACTGGAATTTTATTTTTCACGCGGATCAGAAAAGTTCTCCATTGAAATCAAGAGCAAAGAAGAAAAGTTTTGTTTCAAGTTGAAACGAAAACCGCTTTACTTCAGGCTCGACCCTGATTATGAGTGCCCGGTTAAGAAGGTGAAACTGGATATTTCACAATCTATGTTGCATGAGCAGTTAAAGCGAGATAGCGATCCGATAGGTCGAATTGAGGCGGCGCAGTCATTGGCACCAAAGACTGCAAATGTTAAGATTCTAAGTCAGTGTTTGAAAAATGAAACGGATTGGGGGGTGGCTCACCGAATAGCACAAGCTTTGGGGAAAATTAGTGGAGATGCTGCCCGTGATGCCTTAATCAAAGCGTTGAATTATCAAAGTTGTGCAAAAACTCGATGGGGTATTATTCAAGCCTTGGCTACTTTCGCGGGTGATGAAAAAGTAGCGGGTTGCTTGAAAAAGATTGCAGAAGGGGACCCATCTTATCGTGTCGAAGCGGTCTCACTTGCAGCATTGGGACGAATCAAGGCGAAGGATTGCCGAAAGTTTTTGGAGCAGTTTCTCGATCGACCTTCGCACAATGATATGGGCAGAGCCGCAATATTCAGGGCTTTGGCGAATCTTGAAGATGAGAGTGCATGGCACACAATTATGGAGGGTGCGGAATATGGTGCGCCTCAGGGCAGCCGGGCTGCTGCTATTCAGGGATTGGCGAAATTAGCAAACCGATTCGAGCATTTGAAGCCGGAGGCGATTGAAATATTTAAAAAGATTGCCGCTGAAACTAGAGGTACCCCTGCGGCAACGTTTCGCGGTAAACTGGCGGCGATACAATCTATGGGTATGCTGGAAGATTTGAAGGCGATACCGATTTTGAGGAAACTGTCCGCACGAGAAACCGATGGGCGATTAAAAAGAAGAGCTGATGACACCATCCGTGAACTTTTTGAGTCAGCAAAGAAACCTAAAGAGATGGTATTGATACGGTCTGATCTCGATGATCTGATCAAGGAAAATAAATCCCTTCGAGACCGATTTGATTTAATGGGAAACCGGGAAGAAGCGAAATCCAAAAAGAAAAAAAGGACTTAATAGAAATGAACAAACCATTCAATGATGACCCGATCGATGTGCTGGTTAAAAAACACTTGACCAAAAATGGAACCGTGCTTGATCTGCGTATAAAATATATTGGTGATGAAGGACTCGACTTTCTGGCTAAATGCCCGGATTTGATTGATCTTGAGTTGCTAAATCTTGAAAGAAACGAAATTACAGATAAAGGCATTCAATCTCTTGCAAACTCCTCCATTATAACCAACCTGAAAGAATTGCATTTGGAGCGCAACGATGTGGGTGATGCTGGGGCTGTAGCTATCGCTAATTCTTCAAACTTTTCCTACTTGACCTTTATCAATTTTTGGAAAAATAGGGTTGGGGCTGAGGGAGCTAAGGCGATTGCTTCTTCCACTAACCTCGTCAATCTTAAAACCCTGGATCTTGCAAAAAATCAGATCGGTGATGAAGGTGCCAAAGCCTTGGCAGAAAGTGGCACACTGGCTGGCCTTGAATATCTTGAAGTGTTTGGCAGTGGTCTTGGTGAAGAAGGTAAAAAGCAATTGAAGGAATGCAACACTTTCCCGAAACTCCAACACCTAGTCCTCGAATAGCCCACTCCCGTGGGAGGGGATAGATATATTCCCGAAAAGAAAGTCATTGCTATCGGATCGCTAATTTTCCCTGCGCTGTTAAGGGATCACGCCGTGCGGTTAGATTATTTCCATAAGAGGCAAGTGTTTGCCAAGCAGGAGGTGGACTGTGTTCTTGAGTGGTTGGTGTGCCGGGTCTTCGAGATTGGGATCGCGGTCGATCAACGCGAAAGCTTCTCTTCTAGCCACCTCGAGAATTTTGATGTCCCGAATCAGGTTTGCGATTTTCAATACAGGCAACCCTGACTGTCGGGTTCCCATGAAATCACCCGGACCTCTTATTTTTAAATCTTCTTCTGCAATTTCGAATCCGTCGCGGGAATTTCGCATCGCTTTCATTCTTGCTTTTCCTTCTTCAGAGGTGGGGAAATAGGCAGCAAGAAGGCAGTGAGATGCGTGTTTGCCCCGTCCAACCCTTCCTCTTAATTGATGTAGTTGGGCCAAACCAAATCGTTCCGCATGTTCGATAATCATCACCGTAGCGTTGGGGATGTCGATACCGACTTCGATCACCGTGGTGGCAACAAGCACTTGTATTTCATTTTTGAGAAATCGCGACATGATTTCTTGGCGTTCCTCCTTTTTAAGTTTGCCATGAATGAGACAGGCATTTAAATGCGGGAACTGACCTTGAATGGACTCAAAAACAGTGGCGGCGGCTTTTAAGTCCATCACTTCCGATTCTTCAATGAGAGGGCATACAACGAAAGCCTGTCTTCCAAGTTTTATTTCGGCATCCATTAATGCATAAGCTTTGTCTTGATGTTTTTCGTAATAAACGTGTGTGGTGATGGGCTGTCTTCCCGGCGGGAACTCGTCAAGCAATGATACATCCATATCCCCATATATCGTCGATGCCAGGGATCGCGGAATAGGAGTTGCCGTCATAATGAGCAGGTGCGGGTGGTCGCCCTTTTTACCGATGGCTTCTCTTTGCAATACTCCAAAGCGGTGTTGCTCGTCTATTACTGCCAGTCCCAGTTTTTGAAATTGAATTTCTTTTTGTACTAAAGAATGGGTACCGATAATGATGCGAGTTTTTCCCGCTTCGATATCCTGATAAATGGCCTTCCGTTCCTTTCCTTTTAGTGTTCCTGTAACGAGAGCTACTTCAATTCCTAACTCTTCGCAATAAGGGCGGATGTTGAGATAATGTTGTTCGGCAAGAATTTCAGTCGGCACCATTAATGCTGCCTGAGTTCCATTGTCCACCGCTGTCAGCAAGGCGGTGAGGGCGACGATGGTTTTTCCACTTCCAACGTCTCCCTGTATGAGTCGATTCATGGGTTGTTCTTTTTCCAGATCTCCCATGATTTCTGCCAGCACCCTTTTTTGAGCTGCCGTCAATTGGAATGGCAGAAGTTTTACGAAACATTTGATCAGGCTGCCGCGTGTTTTAAATGCAGTTCCTGTTTTAATTTCTGTGGCGTGTTTTTTCTTGAAGGCTAATCCGGTTTGAATCAGGAACAATTCTTCGAAGATTAATCTTTTTTGCGCCGGGGTTTTAAATGCATCGAGGTCTTTTGCCGTGAACCCCTCTGAAGCTGGAAAATGCGCTTGGTGAAAGGCTTCGGAGCGGGAGAGAAGTTTGTGCCGTCGTACAATATCTTCAGGGATAACTTCTTCTACCAGAGGCAAATATATATCGAGTACATTATTGAGAATGCTGCGCATGGATTTTTGGTGCAGTCCTTCGGTTGTGTGATAAACAGGAACTATTTTGCCTGTTTCTAGGAAGATTGTTGCATCACCTGCCACCCGCTCTGTATCGGGATGGACGAATTCTAGTCCGCTTCTCTTATTGACTGTGGATTTTCCCGAGATGATGATTTTTTCGCCGGTTTTGAATTTTTCCAGCATATAGGTTTCATTGAAACGGAACCATTTTGCGCGAGTGGTTCCTGTTTCATCCTGAAAAATAACTTCGAAGACCCTTTTGCGGCGGCCCATATAAATGACACTGGCATTGAGAACTTCAGCCATAAAGGTCGCAAACTCACCGGGCATGAGGGTAGAAATTTTTTTGAGCTGACTCCTGTCTTCATAGCGAAAGGGAAGGAAGTAAAGAAAGTTTTCTATGGTGGTCAATTGTAGCTTTTCCAATAGAAGTGCTTTTTTGGGTCCGACCCCCTTGATAAATTGTATAGGGTCATCTAGGGATGGTTTTTCCCATGCGGTAGAATTCATGGCCCAATAGTAGCCTTCTCGGAAGATGGGGGCAAGAGTTTGATTGTTGATTGACAGAAAAATTCTGTGGAAGTATGCTTAAAGTAAGGTGTTATACACTATAGGTCTTTTAAAGGGTGTTTTAACTATGAGGGTTCAAGAGCTTACTGAAGAACTTTTAAAATATCTGCCTGATGCCGATATTGGTATTGTTCTAAAGGCTTATGAATATTCAGCGAAAGCCCATTTGGGGCAAAGCCGAAGGTCGGGCGAGGCCTATATTTCCCATCCTATTGAAGTGGCGTATAATCTCGTTAAGTTGAAAATGGATGCGGCCACCCTGGCTGCTGGATTATTGCACGATACCCTTGAGGATACGCTTTCCACCCCCGAAGAAATTCAAGAATTGTTTGGAGATGAGATCTTTCAGTTAGTGGATGGAGTCACCAAGATCAGTAAGATGAATTTTTCCAGCCGTGAAGAAAATCAGGCAGAAAATTATCGCAAGATGATTTTTGCCATGGCAAAAGACATCCGCGTGGTTTTAATCAAGTTGGCGGATCGAACACATAATGTTCAGACATTGGAATCGCTTTCGGAAGAAAGGCAAAGGCGTATCGCCAGAGAAACCATAGATATCTATGCGCCCATTGCCAACCGTCTTGGGATTGGCTGGTTGAATACTGAACTGGAAAATGGTTCTTTCCGTTACCTTTATCCTGAAGAATACCGAGCCATTGAAGAGAAAGTGGCAAGGGGTCAGGAGTATCGCGATAAGTATGTTGAAAAATCGATTACGCGATTGGAAAAGGAATTGAAAGCGGTGCAGGTTAAAGGTCAGGTTGCTGGCCGACCCAAAAACTATTACAGCATTTATAAAAAAATGCTGGACCAGAATATTGGTTTTGAAGATGTTTATGATCTTGTGGGATTAAGAGTATTGACCGATTCGGTGCAGAACTGTTATTCGGTTCTTGGCCTTGTGCATTCTCTTTGGAAACCTATCCCTGGAAAATTTAAAGATTATATAGCAATGCCTAAACCAAACCAGTATCAGTCTTTGCATACTACGGTGATTGGGCCGCGAGGTGAGAGGGTAGAGGTGCAGATACGTTCTGAAAAAATGCATAAGATTTGCGAAGAAGGAATTGCCGCTCATTGGAGATACAAGGAGAGTGAAGATTCGGATCTGGATAATAGTAATAATCAGTTGCAATGGGTCCGGCACCTGCTTGAGAATCAGAAGGATTTAGTGAATCCGAAAGAGTTCCTAAATGCGTTCAAAGTGGATCTTTTTCCTCATGAGGTTTTTGTTTTTACTCCGGGCGGGGAGGTTATTGCGCTGCCTTACGATGCGACGCCGGTAGATTTAGCATTTCAGGTGCATACCGATATAGGCTGTCATTATCGATCGGCCAAAGTGAATGGTAAGGCGGTTCCACCGCGTTATAAGTTGAGAAACGGAGACCAGGTCGAGATCATAACCTCTGATGATGTTTTCCCAAGTCGGGATTGGTTAAATTTTGTAAAAACATCCAAAGCACGCAATCGTATCTCGAATTTTATAAATAATGAAGAAAGAGTGCGTAGCCTCGTGTTGGGTAAAGAGCTGCTTGAAAAGGAAACCCTCGATTATGGTTTCGACCCTTTTCAGGAGTTGAATGAAGAGGCTCTGGCTGAAGCCGCACATGCCTGTGGATTCAACTCGACTGAAAGTTTGTTTGCAGGGATTGGATTTGGAAAGCTGTCAACCCATCATGTCCTTGAAAAACTTTTGCCGAAAGAAAAACTGGAAGGAAAAAAGCAGAGAGCTGAATCCCTGATCAAGCTCAAAGAAAATAAGCCGGCGAATGCTATAAAGGTTCAGTGCCTCAACGATCATATAATGATTCGAATTGGTAAATGCTGTCACCCCTTACCTGGGGAACCGATCGTTGGCTACTTGACCCGGGGCAGAGGAGTAACGGTACATCATATCGACTGCTCGTGTGTGAGTAAGGTCATCGATGATTCCGAAAGGTGGATTGGTGTGGAATGGGATACGGGGAGTAAAACAATTTACCATGCACATATCGCAATTGTTGCTGCAGATAATCCTGGAATTTTTGCGAGCATTGGTCACGCCTTCGCTGAAGGCGGAATCAACATCATACGCGCAAACGTACAACAGGGGGCTCATAAAAGAGCCTACTTTGATTTCTCGATCGAGATCCATGACGTCGAACACCTAAACCAGATGCTGGAAAAAATCCGACACGTGGATGGTGTAATTTATCTGGAACGAATGAAAGAGTTCAACAAAAACTCGCCTGTAAAAAAAAGATTGGAAGCAATGGGTGGGAACCAGAAACCAAATGGCGAGAGCGAACTAACCGTAAATTAGTTCGCTTTTGTTACTTTTCCCGATTTAAGACATCGGGTACAAATTTTCATGGTTTTAATTGACCCCTTCATTACCACTCGTAGTTTTTTCAGGTTGGGTTTCCATACCTTGCGGGTTTTGTTGTTCGCATGACTTACGTTATTACCGAACTGGGGTTTTTTATCACAAACTTCACATTGCTGAGACATCTAAAACACTCCGAATAATATTGTCTTAAAGAAGTGTTGATGCTAGCATAACACTGTAAAAGGAGCAAGACTAATTGATCGATCAAGTCATGGTAATTAATAAAAACTCTACTATAAAAGAGATTCTTAGCTCCTATCCGGATGCTAAGAAGTTTTTTAATGAGCGAGAAATGGCATGTAGCAGTTGTTTTGCTGTTAATTTCGATACTTTGGAAAAAGGTGCCCTCATGCATGGCTTGGAGGCAAACACGTTGGTTGACGAGCTCAACAATTTCCTAAAAACACTTCCTACACCTATTGTATCTTTACAGCAGAAATAGCCTGCCTTACGTAATACCTCAATTTATAAGAGTAGTTGGGTTTTTGTTTTTGGATGGTTAGGGCGGTATATCTCCCATCGATTGAACTCGTGGAGTTCAATTATGTGAGGGAGAGATAGAAGGTTTGATCAAATCAAAGAATTAAGATTCTTGCAGCAGGTTTTTCAAGATACCTTCTGCAAGATCTCTGCTATCAACATTATACCCATTTTCAATTGCTGCTTTGACACGTGCTACTTCGCTTGCACGTACGTTAGGGGTTGTTTTGACTAATTCATTTGCTAATTGCACATCTCTTGCGCGTGAAGAAATTTTGATCTGTTCAC
>DUZG01000035.1 GCA_013349585.1 Nitrospinota bacterium
AACCCCATTCAATAACCACTACCGCTATATGAGGGCATATAATTTGGAGATGAAATTGTATCCGATCCTTCTATTTTATGTTTTTTAGGTTTTGTGAGGTTACAAGGTATTTTTGGATTTTTAGCGCAATTATGTTCAATAAGTAATTTAGACTCGGATATTTTTTTATTGTTTGGAGAAAGCTTCAAAGCCCATTGAAGATGTTTTGCTGCTTCGAGGTGTTTTCCAAGCTGATGCAAAGTTAAACCAAGATTATAAAATATCTCACCTCTTTTTCTATCAACCACTGAAGCTACCTGAAAATGTTTTAAAGCTTGATTGAATTTTTTTTCTTATACGCATTTATTCCTAATTTATTAGGATCATTGCCAACTGAATGAGAACCTTCTATAGCAGGCAAATCCAGAATCTCTTCCCCAAATAATGGATTAACATTTTCGAAAATAAAAAAAACAGCCACTATGAAAATAAATTTTATATACATATATAACTCCAATTTATTTCATTATAACAATTGGGCGTCTTAAATTTAGATATATCTTTAATATAGTCCTATCCACAGTTGCCCCTCCACTAATAAAACTATTGTCACTTTAAGCTCACGCTTATGTCAGAGCATAGTGAACCATGTTGAATACTTGCGTGAGTTAGAGGAACGCAAGGCTAAGTATGATAAGTGATGACTGCTTGTCGCAATGGTGAATGCGTAAAGTTTATTAGTATGAAGGCTTGATGGTTACTTGCGGTTTATCAACGGTTTTGCTTAGGGTTGGCTAGAGTTGCTTTAGGAGTTAAATGAGGAGGCGTTGTAGCCGTAAGAATATTCCCCCCGTCACTACAACTAATACCATGTGAGATACTAAAATAATTATATCCTTAAGCCAGAGAATGTGTTGTTAAGGTTTTAAAAAGAAAATAAATCGGATTCTTCCGCATAAACAGAGTCACTAAACAAAACAAAAAGGTGAGTGAGAGTAAGAAGGTGCAATCAGACTGAGTTTTATAAAATGCTGGCAAGGATAATGCCAAGGTAAATTCATGCTGATGTGAATGCTTGCGTGAGATAGATGAATGGGAGAATCAGGCTGAATATGCTTATACCTTCAGTAGTTTTTGCGTACGATATGCGTACACCCTTCTGGCTAACCTGAAAAATTAAGATTTAAATAACTAATTGATTATACGTTGTTTAGATGGTCAATCGGGATGGCAGATTATTAATTCTTCCGGCCTCTCACGCCGGTAACATATAAGTCATACTATTTTCCCCTATCATGTTTTAAGATATCTCTTTTTTGGTAATTGATTTATTGCCTTTTATTTGCGCCGGTTGATTAAAACTTTTTAAACTGGTATTAAATACCACCATGATCCCCTCTAACTTCGTTCATCTTCATCTCCATACTTCCTACAGTTTGCAGGACTCTTCCATTCGTCATGATGCGTTGATCAAACGCGCGGTGGAGTTTGGTATGCCTGCCGTTGCTATGACCGATCATGGTAATATGTTCGGCACCGTCGAGTTCTATAACATAGCGAAAAAGAACGGCATCAAGCCCATCATCGGCTGTGAAGTCTATGTTGCACCTGAGAGCCGGCACGAAAAGAAATCTAAAGACAATCTACGCGATGCTTCCTACCACCTTATTCTGCTTTGTGAAAATGAAAAGGGATATAAAAACCTACTACGTCTGGTCACCAAAGGTTATCTGGAAGGATTCTATTACAAGCCGCGTATAGACAAAAAACTGCTGGCGGAATATTCTGAAGGGCTGATTGCTTTGAGTTCCTGCATCCGTGGGGAGGTGGCGCACAATGTCAACCGCGAGAATGTGCCACGTGCCACTAAAGTCGCCGCTCAGTATGCGGAGATTATGGGGCCAAACAACTTCTTTCTCGAATTACAAAATCACGGGCTGGAAAATCAGGATCGCATCAACCGCGATATTGTAGCCATCGGAAAAAAACTCGATATCCCTATCGTTGCGACCAACAACTGCCATTATATGGATCGCAAAGATTTTCGCGCCCATGAAATATTGCTTTGCCTGCAAACAGGCAAAACTATAAGCGATCCCCACCGCATGCAATATCCGAAGGCTGAGTTTTATTTCAAGTCTGCTGCCGAGATGATCGAGCTGTTCAAGGACACACCGGAAGCTATCGAGAATACCGTTAAAATCGCCGAACGTTGCGAGTTAGCACTGGAGTTCGACAAGCTCAACTTGCCGGACTATCCCGTTCCTGAATCTTACACTCTCGAAACTTATCTGGCGGAGCGGTCGCGCGAAGGTCTTGATGTGCGTTATATCGAGTTGGAAAAGTTGGGAATCAAACTTGATAAAGCTGTCTATGAAGCGCGATTGAAAGAGGAGTTGGGCATCATCAAGAGAATGGGGTACCCGGGATACTTCCTTATCGTTTGGGATTTCATTCGCTATGCCAAGGAGAGAGACATTCCGGTTGGTCCGGGTCGTGGTTCTGCAGCTGGCAGTGTCGTTGCCTATGCTTTAAGAATCACGGATATCGATCCGATGCAGTATGACTTATTGTTTGAACGGTTTTTGAATCCCGAACGGGTGAGCATGCCCGATATCGATATCGACTTTTGTATGAACGGACGTGAAGAGGTCATCAAATATGTGACCGAAAAATATGGTGGCAACCAGAACGTGACGCAGATTATCACCTTTGGCAGCATGAACGCCAAAGGGGTGATCCGTGACGTAGGCCGTGTGTTGGATATGCCTTATGGCGAGGTGGACAAGCTTGCCAAAATGGTGCCGAATAAACTTAACGTCACTTTAGATGACGCTTTCAAGGAAGAAAAACAATTCGACAATCTACGCAAGAAAAGTACCAAAATTGCGGAGTTGCTCGACATCGCAAAAAACCTCGAAGGATTGCAACGTCATTGTTCTACGCATGCGGCGGGTGTGGTGATATCGTCAAAAGCGTTGACGGATTTTTGTCCGCTTTATAAAGGTGGAAATGACGAAGTGGTGACGCAGTATGCGATGGCGAGTGTTGAGAAACTCGGCCTGCTTAAAATGGATTTCCTCGGTCTACGCACGCTGACGGTGATTCACCACGCGTTGAAGCTCATCAAGCAGTCCAAAGACACGGTTCTGGATATCAGGATGATTCCTCTGGATGATCCGGCTACTTATAAACTTTTATGCGATGCCAAAACGCTAGGTGTTTTTCAATTGGAAAGCTCGGGCATGCGCGATCTGTTGAAGAAATTAAAACCGGATTGTTTTGAAGATATTATCGCTTTGCTAGCCATGTACCGTCCGGGCCCCTTGGAAAGTGGCATGGTCGATGACTATGTGAAACGCAAGCATGGAACCATGTCACTGAAGTTTGACTTGCCGCAATTGGAGAGCATCCTCAAAGAAACTCAAGGAGTCATTCTTTATCAGGAACAGGTTATGAAGATCGCCAGTGTTCTGGCAGGATTCAGCCTCGGCGACGCTGATCTATTGCGTCGGGCGATGGGTAAGAAGAAGGCGGAAGAAATGGCTGCGCAACGCGAGAAGTTTATGTCGGGGTCGGCTGTTAAAAAAATAGATGCTAAAAAAGCGGAGAAGATTTTTGACTTAATGGAAAAATTCGCAGGTTACGGATTCAATAAATCTCATAGTGCCGCTTATGCTCAAGTTTCTTACCAGACAGCTTATCTTAAGGCTCATTATCCGCTAGAATTTTTTGGCGCGTTGATCACCAGCGATATGGACAACACGGACAAGGTGTTGCGCTATATCCACGATTGTCGAGAAATGAAAATTACGGTACAGCCACCGGATGTGAATGTGAGTCATCGTGGCTTTTCAGTTTCGGATAATAAACTTGTGTTCGGACTCGGCGCGATAAAAAATGTCGGCAGTAAAGCCATCGATAATATTATTGAAGCTCGTGAAGGTTTAGAGAAATTCAACTCCTTAATCCATTTATGTGAAAGTGTGGATTTGCAACTTGCGAATAAACGTGTATTCGAGAGTCTGATTAAAAGTGGTGCCTGCGATTCGTTGGGACAAGGCCGAGCACAGATGTTGAATGATCTACAGGCTTCAATGGAGCAAGGGCAAGCCAAACAGCGCGATCAACAACTTGGCCAGTCGAGCATGTTCGATACTTTCACCGAAGAGGTGGTTCCGGAGGAAAGTAACGGAAGCAAGGTGGAAGAATGGGATGAGATTGACCGCTTAAAATTTGAAAAGGAAAGTATCGGATTTTACATAACCGGCCATCCGTTGGATAGATTCACCAAAGATCTTGCATGGTTTACAGATGCAACCTCGGCATCGGTTGCAGAGGCGGGCAGTAGCAAGTCGGTCAGCTTGGCGGGCATTCCCATCAAAAATCTGTCCAAGACAACGCGCAAAGGCGATAAAATGGGGATCGTTACTCTGGAAGATTTACATGGGTCTATTGAAGTTATTTTATGGCCTGAAATTTATGCTGAAGTCGAATCCCTTTTACTCGCGGAAGAACCTCTGCTAATAAAAGGGGAAGTGGATTCAGAAGGGACTATGCCGAAAGTCATTGCCAAGGAAGTGTTCCCATTGATCCAAGCCAAGCAGCGGTTTCAGGGACGGGTGATGATTCATTTTCGCACTTTAGGGCTGGAGAAGAAAACGATGATGGCTGTAAAGGATATTTTAGCGGCACATAAGGGTAACAATGATTCTAGACTGCATTTTATTTCCCCCGATAATAAGGAGCGAGTGGTCACCGTGTCTCATGACCTTCGCATTCAACCATCTGATGAAGTGATTGAGGAGATACAATCTTTATTAGGCGAAGACGCTATCATATTTGAGTAAGCCCGAATCGCGCCCAGTGGTACCTAGTCGCTATTTCATTTTCTGATTGATCAAGGCCACTATTGAGTCTGCAACAGAGATAGCTTGATCTGAAGGAACATGGAAAGGGATTTTCAAGGTATCCCCATTCTTGGAAGTGATTTCAACAATATGGGCTTTCAGAAAACCTGCAAAAATTCCCGCTAAAAATAGAGATCGATAAACACGAGTCGTTTCAACGACACCCCATGCCAGTGTTACTTTAGAATGAAAGGGAAAGTGTAATTTTGAATAATGAGAGGAAATACCTTTTGCGCTTATAGTCGTAAAATATTTTCTGGGAAAAAGTTCACGTGTAGAGATCAGGAGCTGCAATGCTTTCCCCAGTGCCCATTGCATAAAAAAATACCCTCCTGAAAAAAGTATCTGGGATTGCATTTCCATAGAATCGGCAGTGAGGATGACGAGGATGAAGTAGGTGGTGACAATCATAAAAAGAATAATTGGAGACAACATGAAAATGCCGTAGAATCCTGCTTCATAGAGAGGGAATCCTAGAACAGTCGTTATACCCTTATCCACAGGTAGGATAATGTTAGACGCGGCTTCGTCTTCATGTTCAACAATATAGCTTAATGCGGTTTCGTAATCTTTTGTTGGCCAGTCTTCCTGATTCATATTTTTTTATGCGATAATGTCTGCTAATTATTAAAACAAGAGTCCTTAACGGGATGTCTATGATACCAAGGAAATATGGAAGTTAAAGAATTTGCTTTAAAATATTTTACTGACACCTTGCCCAACGGCTTGACTGTGGTTACGGTAGAGATGCCCCACATCCATACCATGGAAGTTTCTATGTTCGTGCGTGCCGGATTGCGCTATGAAAACCTTCAGAATAACGGAATTTCACATTTTCTAGAGCATATGATGTTTCGCGGTAATGGAAAATACCCCAACTCGATTGCATTGAATATGGAATTCGAAAATATCGGGCGCGATCTTAGAGCCTCGACTTTGGGAGAGTACACTCAATATGGATTCAGTCCCCATGTGTCACAACTTGACAAAGGACTCGAATTATTCGCAGAGTTTTTTTACTCCCCCACTTTTCCTGAAATTGAAATAGAACGGGGAATTATTCTTGAAGAATATTTTGAAGAGCTCAACGAAGAAGGGGTGAACATTGATATAAACAATCAGGCTTGCAAACTTCTATATCCTGACACTCCTATGGCTTGGCCAACGATTGGCACCGAAGAGACAATCAAAAGCATTCAAACGGAAATGTTGAAAGAATATTTTAACAGACATTATGTTCCAGGCAATATGGTATTGGCATTTGCAGGTCCGATTGACCATGATGAAGTTATTGATCTATCCAGAAAATATTTTTCTGTTCTGGAAAATGGAAGTGAGCCTTTTCCCAAAAATCATTTTGTTGGCAGCATCTCGGAGCAACAAAAAAATCCGGAACTTCATTTTCAAGAAGATTCGGACAGCCAGATAGAACTGCAGGTTTGTTTTCGTTCTTGTTCGTACAATGATCCTGATTTTTTAGTTTTGGCTTTAATAAGTCGGGTTTTTGATGATGGCTTCACATCAAGACTGCAAAGGGTATTACGAGAAGAGCGTGGATTGGTTTATTCAGTTGAATGCCGGGCTACGAGTATGTCTGATCTGGGCACCATGGATTTTGATGTCACCGTACGTCCAGAAAAAGTGGTGGAGGTGGCGCGTATCCTACTGCAGGAAATAAAAACATTTGCCACTGAGGGGCCGACCGAAAGCGAATTGGCACATATTAAGAAAAGGTATTTTTTTGATCTCGACTCAGAACTGGACGATCCTTATAAGCAGGTCGTCCGCTATGCGTTCCCTCATCTTTATTCCATTGAAATGTCGTTACAGGAAGAAAGAGAATTAATAGAATCTATTACTGCAAAAAAAATGATGGAAGTTGCTGAAAAAGTTTTTGAGGCAAAAAACCTCAATCTCATTTTAGTAGGTCCTTATACTAGTGAATTAAAGTCTCGACTTGAAGGATTGATTCACCAATTCTAATTCCTAATATGCTTTCTAAATTATTTTATTCTCTGGCCTTGGGCGTAATCCTTATATTTGGCGGTTGCTCTGAAAATATTGAAGGATGCTTGGAAGAAGGCAGTTGTGGTCCCGTAATAAATGTTGCCAACCAAGATGGAAGTTTGCCCGAAGATCCTTTCGACCCTTTCTGGGATTCCAAAGAATCCCCCACCGCCATCAATATCGAACTAGGGCCGCAGATGATTACCAATCCAAAGTGGCCAAACCCTTCAACCCGACAGGTTTTGATTCGAGCTATTAAAAACAGCGATGAGTTAGTGGTGCTAATAGAATGGGAAGACACTACCCGGGACGAAAACTTTAATCATTCTTCTTTGTACGTTGACCGAGCCGCGATTATGTTTCCAGTTTACCCTAGCAGTGAGGCTCCTTCAATAACGATGGGGGAATCTGGAATGCCGGTGAATATCTGGCAATGGAAATCCATTGGCGGTGAAAAGGGGCAACCTGGAGTAAGAAAAAAAACCAAGTTGGTCTATCAAACGGTTGAAGATCTGAATGCCGAAGGATTTAGCACACTGACTTATCAGTCCCAACAAGATGTTAAAGGCACTGCATTGTGGAAGGACAATAAGTGGCGTTTGATATTTAAACGCGATCTTGTTGATGGCGACTCCAATGACGTTCAGTTCAGGCAATCTGTTCTAATGGCGGTAGCGGTGTGGAATGGTTCCAACAAGGAATTGAATGGACAAAAAGGAATAGCAGGCTGGATGCTTTTGAAGCTTAGTTGAGCGAATTAACCTTCCCGTATTTTTTTTCCAGAGTTGTTTGAAATTTTTTCCATGGGGCCTGCAGGGTGGGAACTAATTTTTCTTTTAATTCGTCTGGAACAAAATTGATTTTATCTGCAGGCCAGTCTTCCACATTTTTCACATCCAGGTTTTCCTTTTTGTAGGGCTCCAGCAAAGCCTCTTCAAATCCATAAACGAGTGCAGAAGAGTAAACGCGGTGGTATTGTTCTTCGATACTTTCCTTCGAATGCATCCCTTTTATAAACTCTTCAAAAAGGTTTTGGATGATGGGTTCGGCGTGTTCAACGAAATCTGGAGTCAAAGCGGCACGCAAAGTAACATAGGTGATTAAAACATCCTGAAGGAGAAACTTTAACTCCGAGATGTCCTTTTTTATCGGACGAATATTAATATTTAGAAGTTCCTTCAATACTTTTATGTTGCGAATCATATCGTATATGATCGACTCTTCCCAGCTAGCCTGATTCCAAACAAAAAATGCTCGTACAAAAGTAGCTCGTTTATGGGTGTCCCACATTTGTAGTGCGGTAGTCGGGCGTATTTTGTTAGAGTAAGGAATGATTTCACCCCACTTTGGATCAACCAGATTCAAACCATAGCGCCCGAAAACTACTGCGAAATTCTCTTGATAAAGGTCCATCAGTTTTTCAAAATTTTCTTTTTCATCTAGAGGGCTATTCTGAGGGAGACTGACAATTGAGTAAAGGCGAACGACATTGGTTTTGGCCTCACCATCATCCAAAGCAACCATATATGAACCACCCCACATGCCAGCTGTAATGGGAGTGTCCAGATTATATTTTTCCTTCATCTGGATAGAGATATGGCCTGCAATCTCTTTGAAAAGATTATGGAGGTAATAGAGATTGACCCGGTTATTTTGGGGATAAAGATCTCCCGGTAAAATTTTGTAACTCGGCATGGCTACTGGGAGTCGAGCCAGGAAAGAACAAAATAACTCCCCGGGCAGACTTGATCTAATACGGGATTAATAATTCAGTAAGTGATTAGCAGTTAAGTTCTAGTAGCGTGAACGAGTCCTAGAGTTCAATTAATTCCGTATGTATAGTTAATCTGTAACGGCACCCTTACTGGCAGAGCTAACGAGCTTAGCGTATTTAGCTAATACCCCATTTTTGTATGGATTTTCTTTTGGTTTAAAATCTTTTCTTCTATTGTCCAATTCTTCATCAGTTAATTTAACATTCAACCGATTATGTTCTATGTCGATATTGATAGTGTCGCCGTCCCTTAATAATGCCAAGTTTCCACCTGTCTGAGCCTCTGGGGCAATGTGTCCAATGACAATGCCATAGGTCCCGCCAGAAAAGCGTCCATCGGTGATCAATGCGACTTTATCTCCCAGTCCTTTTCCAACGATAGCAGCAGTCGGGGCAAGCATCTCGCGCATACCCGGGCCGCCTTGAGGTCCTTCAAAACGAATGACGACTACATCTCCCTCTTTGATTCGGTCATCAAGAATAGCATCAAGGCATTCTTCTTCGGAATCGAAGCATTTTGCCGAACCACTTATATTTCGGGTTTTTACTCCCGATACTTTTGCAAGCGCACCTTCCTGACAAAGGTTACCTTTTAAAACAACCAAATGCCCTTCGGTGTACTTGGGGTTATAAATTGGAAGAATGACATTCTGACTTGTAGATGGGCTGTCTGGAATGTCCTTTAAATTTTCGGCAACGGTTTTTCCAGTGACGGTGAGACAATCGCCATGAATCATTCCGGCGTTCAACATCATTTTCATGACCTGTGGAATACCACCAGCATGGTGCAAGTCAACGGCAACATATTCCCCGGAAGGTTTCAAATCGCAGAACACCGGAATCTTTTTGCGAATGGACTCGAAATCATCAATGGTCAACTCTACTTCAGCTGAATGTGCGATAGCTAATAAATGTAATACCGCATTGGTTGAACCACCAATTGCCATGATAACGGCTATCGCATTTTCGAATGCTTTTCGGGTCATGATATCCCGTGGCAGTATATTATGTTTTATCATCTGCATGAGTGTTTCCGCGCAGAGGCCGGTATTGAGTTCTTTTTCTTTATCTTCGTTTGCCATGGTAGAGCTATAAGGCAAGCTCATGCCCATTGCTTCGAAGGCGGATGACATGGTATTAGCCGTATACATACCACCGCAAGAGCCGAATCCAGGACAGGCATTCTTTTCAATTTCGGTAAGCTGTTTTTCATCGATAATTCCAGCACCAAACTGCCCTACCGCTTCAAAAACACTGACTACGGTCAGGTCTTTCCCATTCAAATGCCCCGGTTTAATGGTTCCGCCGTAGACAAACAGGGAGGGAATATTAAGCCGCGCCATAGCGATCATGGCTCCTGGCATATTTTTATCACAACCACCAATGCAGATGACAGCATCCATGCTGGCTCCACGGCAAACGGTTTCGATGGAATCGGCAATTACTTCGCGGCTGACAAGAGAACATTTCATACCTTCTGTTCCCATCGAAATACCATCGCTGATGGTGATAGTGCCAAACGTTTGTGGCATGCCACCTTCTTTACGGATTTGGGCGGCAGCGATGTCGGCTAGTTTACCAAGTCCGGCGTTGCAGGGGGTGATATCGCTTTGACCATTTGCGACACCTACAATGGGTTTTTGAAAGTCATCATCGGAAAACCCGACAGCGCGTAGCATTGCCCGGTTGGGGGCTCGTCTATTCCCCTGGGTTACAACCTGACTTTTAGAATTTAACGATTTAGATGACATAAAAACTCCTCAACTCAAAACACTTTTTGTTTATATTATATGGTTATTATCCGGATTATATTCCAGGTTCTTCGATTCGATTCAATACAGGACGATGGAAATATCCGCCGCCGTTATTGGAATGCGAGATGGCATAGTATACAGGATGTTCCATCGATTTTAAAAGGACCTCGGAGCCGGAAATTTCAATTTTATGTTGAAAGGGAATGATCGGAGTTTTTCTATCTTGTTTCCAAGTTTTACCAGAGCAAATAGACTTCTCCGATAAGAATTTGGGGAGTCGATAGGCTCGCTGGGAATACAGATAGTCGAGTTTCAACATGTCCTTGTCGTCACTAGCGAGATCGGGGAAAAACGTCTCCTGAAAAATTTGATATTGCCGATCAAGTGACACCGGATTCATGAATAGGTCTCTCGACTCGTGATATTCCAATAATTGATCGAATAACGCGACTGCATCCATTTTTTGCAAAAGATAAGAAATGGAAAACCGAAATCGTTTTGAATTATAAAATCGGTCAAAAATGTCAGCGAACTTTTTCAGATAGTCGATCTCATTTGCTCCAAGGTCCATATTAGAAATCAACTCATAAGGAGGCGTGGACTGATATTGGTATTCATGAGAAGAAATTGTGTTTTTAATTGGAGCGCCGGGAAGAAACTTCAGGAATCCCAATTGTAACTCATGTGGTCGCAGTGCAATAACTTCTCTGAATGAGTTTAATATTTTCTCCATATTTTCCCCAGGCAGACCAAAAATCAGATCACAGTGAAAATGAATGCGATCTTGAACCAGTAATTTTTTAATGATGCCGAATAGCTTCTGATTATTTTGTTTCCTCTGAATACTTTCCTGTACTGTTTCATCGGTAGTTTGAATACCTATTTCAAACTGAAACATTCCCGGCGGAACTGTTTCCAAGAATTTTAAAATATCGGGGGTGAGAATGTCACCGACCACTTCAAAATGGAACTCGGGTCCTTCGAACTGCGAGAGCCACTCCATTAGGGCTTTCATGCGACCGGGTTTTAGATTAAAGGTGCGGTCGACAAATTTAAATTTTTGAACCCCTGCGTCAATCAGGTTTTTTATTTGTTTGTAGACAATTTCATCATCAAAGTAACGCACGGTTTTATCCAGTGCGGAAAGACAAAATGAGCAAAGGTAGGGGCAACCTCGCGATGTTTCAAAATATACGATGCGGTTTTTAAGTTGCGGGTAATCTTCTTCGAGATATGCGGGCGCGAGATCAGGAAGGTCCGTTCCATAAGTTTTCCAGCGATTTAAGACCTCCTCTGAGGGGACTACTCCTTGATCGATAATCTGGAGATACTCCAACCATTTCTTTTCACCTTCGCCAGAAATCACAGGGCACTCTACAGAAGTTTCTGTTTCAAAAGAAACCTCGGGGCCGCCAATAACGATTTTTAAATTCGGGTTCTGCTTTTGCAGTCGTTCGATGAGTTCGAAGCTTTGACTTCGGTTCCAGATATAAATACCTATTCCCAAAACATCAGGTTTTAGCTTCTGGATTTCGGAAGCAATTTTCCAAACCGGTTGGTTGATGACAAACTCTTTGATCCAAACATTCTTGTGTCCGGCATTTCGTGCCGCATTCCTGAGATACCTCAGGCTCAAAGATGAATGAATAAATTTAGCATTCAATGTTACCAACCCTATAGAACGTTGCACTTCAAACCTCAGTTTTTTTATTAAAGATCATTTTCGCTAAAAAGGGAGAGAATGAAAAGCTTTAATTCTTTTGGCCGGACTATACCTCAAGGTAATGCCAGTGATACTATAGTAAAGGGTTCAGATATCATTTTTGGCTTTATGGGAATAGATATATAGGGTCTAGCGTCACGCTGGCTGGCAAAGTTTGCAGAAAAATGTGGAACGACCTGAATGAACAAGGCGCAATATTGGCTTAGTGCATTTGGGGCAGGGCTGCCCTTCTTTTCCATATACGGCAAGACTTACTGAAAAATAGCCTTGAGATCCATTCGGGTCAAAAAAATCCCGTAAGGTCGTGCCGCCCTTGGCAATGCTATTGGTGAGAACATCAACTAGGCATTCAATCCATTTTCCCCATTCAGCTAAAGTGACTTTTCTCGCCTGTCTTTGCGGACGAATTCCGGCATGATAAAGGGATTCACATGCATAAATATTGCCGACACCCGTTATCTTTTGTGCGTTCATAATAAAAGATTTCATCGGTGCCCGGCTTTTCCGTGCAAGAATTTTCATCGCCTTCGCAGTCATTTCTGGAGAAAATGGGTCGCAACCGAGTTTGTCAATTAGGGGATGTTTGCCAGATTCAGGAACCCAGGAAATGCTTCCGAAACGTCTGGGGTCGATAAAATGCAGATAAGATTTTTGCGAAAATCTGAAAATCGCATGCGTGTGTTTTTCCTGTGGCTCTATTGTCGTTTGCAATGCAACTCGACCACTCATCCCCAGGTGTAGGAGCATGGAACCCTTTGGTGCATGAAGCAGAAGGTACTTACCCTTACGGGTAATATCCGAAACTTTTTTATTGAGTAATCCCTTGTTTAAAAGATCCTGCGGGATAGGGAAGCGAAGGTCTTTACGGAAAAATTTGATCTCTCGACAAATATTATTTTTAACTAGTGGTAACAGTGCACGACGGAGAGTTTCTACTTCAGGTAGTTCGGGCATGATTGGTGTTGCTAGGAATCTTCAGCATCTTCTTCTTTAGAAAGCTTTTTAGAGATCACCACTTTGGCAGATCGCAAGATTCTTCCATTCAAAGTATATCCTTTGGAATATTCTAGGATCACTGTGTTCTCTTCATGTTCATCCGATTCTTGCTGGTTTAACACCTCGTGTAGATTTGGGTCAAAGGGTTTACCCATTGCTTCTATAGATTCGACTTTTTGGTTTTTGAGGAAGGTGGCGAACTGTTTTTGGATCATTTCAACACCCTCTTTAAGGCTTTCCAGTGTTGCATTTGGTGCCGACATTGCCCTTTCCAGGTTGTCCTCTATCTGGACCAGTTCTTTAAGTAAACGTTCGTTAGCAAACTGGACAAAGTCTTCTTTTTCTTTGGTGAGTCGTTTTTTGAAGTTCTCAAGTTCGGCTTTTTCGCGGAGGAAAGTGTCTTTCTGTTTTAATAATTCTTCATCCTTCAAGCGAACGTCTTCCTGCAGTTGTTCTAGTGGAGTTAGCTTCTTTACTTCCTCTTCCTCGACAGGTTCTTCTTCTTTTTCCAGTTCTGGTTCTAATATTTCTGGTTCTAATATTTCTTCAGGTTCTGCGTCGTTTTGATTGCTATCGGTCTTTGTTGCCATAAAACTTTTTTATACTCCCTGATTTTCTGATATTAATTTAGATACCCTTTGCGCGGTATGATTGACAATGGATATGATTTTTTTATAGTCCATTCGTTTTGATCCGAAGACTGCTAAAGTCCCTACTTTTTCTGTTCCTAATTGGTAGTTCTGAGCTATTAAGCTGCAATTGCCCATTTCTTCCTGCAAACTTTCTTCGCCAATAAGAATGGTCATACCTTCGTGATCCAAACATAAATCGAGTAAGTTAATCAACTTGGTTTTTTCTTCGAGGGTCTTCAATAATGATTTTATTTTTCCTATATCTTCATTGAATTCCGGCTGATCTAGAAAGTTTAAAGCACCTTGAACCAGCAATTCGTTATTCGTGTCCTCAAATAATGCAGAAGAAAGATCATGGGCTTTGCGTGCCAGTTGATTGTAATGTTGTTTCTCAAGACGCAAACGGTTCAATAGCTCTTTGCGTATCCATTTGATAGGTTTGCCGCTGAATTCATCATTCAAGTAATTGGAAATCGAAGTGAGTTGGTCCTGAGTCATTTCCGACTCTACTGGGAGAACTTTATTTTGCAGAATTCCCTGCTCCGAGAAAAACACAGCTAAAGCCGCCTGGGGTGCTACTTTTGTGAATTCAATATGCTTGAAGCATGTGGTCGAAAAGCTGGGTAGCATGACCAGCCCTGTTTGCTGGGAAACTGTGGAAAGGCTGTCGCAAGCACTTTCCAAAACGCTTTGAAGGTTTGTTTTCCCAGAAGCGTAGTCCAAGTTTCGAGTTGTAGACAGGTTTTCTGCTTCCATTAAAAAGTTTTGCGGGCGCAAAAGGTGATCGACGTAAAAACGATACCCTTTGTCCGTTGGAATTCGACCCGCAGATGTGTGAGGCTGGCTCAAGAAACCATTGTCTTCTAAGTCGGACATGGCGTTCCTTATGGTCGCCGAACTCAAATGTTCAGGGTGAATTTTCGCCACAGTTCTAGAACCAACGGGTTCTGCGCTTTCAATGTATTTATCGATGATTGCAAGGAGTATCGATTTACTGCGTTCATCGAGAAAAGGTGAATTCATAAAACTTTATTTAAAAATGTTTCTAATTAATGTTGATGACTTAAGGTAGCAATCCCAAAATTCAATGTCAATATCAACGAGTACTTGCGGTCATTGATGAATTTTGTGTTCAGCTGGTAACGGGAGGGGTAGTAAACTCCGATTTTTTCTCCACAATCTGAGTTCCAATGCCTTCTTCCGTGAAAATTTCCAGCAATAAAGCGTGTTGTATTCGCCCGTCAATAATATGGGTTTTATGTACGCCCGACTTCAAGGCATCCAGACAGCAATTTACTTTTGGCAACATACCGTCTTTAATGACCTTTGTTTTGATCATAGCCGCAACTTCTTTTCGGGTGAGTCCCGATTGCAATTTTCCGGTTTTATTTTTAACACCTTCAGTGTCTGTCATCAAAATAAGCTTTTCAGCTTTCAGTGCAGATGCGATTTTTGAGGCGACAAAATCAGCATTGATATTAAGAGTTTCTCCGTTCTCTCCTTTGCCGATCGGAGCAATGACAGGGATGAAATCGCTTTTTTCCAGTGTTTCCAAAATGCGTGGATTCACCAGGGTGATCTCGCCTACAAGTCCAAGGTCTATAATCTCGGGGCGGTCTGTTTCAGGCGACTGTTTTTTCCCCTTAGCATGACGTTTTGCCATTATCAGGTCGCCATCTTTTCCTGTGATACCTACCGCGTTGCCACCATGGCGATTTACAAGCGAAACAATTTCCTTGTTTACCTTCCCGCCCAACACCATCTCCACAACGTCAATGGTTTCTTTATTGGTGACGCGCTGGCCTTCAAAGAATTGCGATTTAATACCGAGTGCTTTAAGAGTCTTGTCGATTTGTGGTCCGCCGCCATGAACGATCACCGGATTAACGCCGATGTATTTCATCATCACGATATCTAGAGCAAATTTGTCTTTAAGGTCTTCTGAGACCATGGCATTACCTCCGTATTTAATAACGAAAGTTTTGCCATAAAAATTTTTGATGAAAGGTAGAGCTTCCAGCAGGTTTTCGGCTTTTTGTATGAGTTTTTTCACGTTAGGACTTAAAGGATGTATCGGCTCAAATCTTCGTCTTGAATAATATCTTTCAATTTGTCTTGGATGTAGGCTGCATCGATTTCTATATTTTTTTCTTCAAGGTCTGGTGCGTCGAATGAAATATCTTCCAGAAATTTTTCCATAATAGTTTGCAGGCGACGCGCACCAATATTCTCGGTTCGTTGATTGACCTGAGCAGACATCTCTGCTATTTGATCGATAGCATCTTCCTTAAAAGTTAAATGCACACCTTCTGCTTCTAGGAGGCCGGTATATTGCTTGACGAGGGCATTCTTGGGTTCTGTCAAAATTTTAATAAAATCTTCTTTGGTA
The DNA here is from genome assembly GCA_013349585.1 of Nitrospinota bacterium. Lineage (GTDB taxonomy): Bacteria > Nitrospinota > Nitrospinia > Nitrospinales > VA-1 > UBA8687. Next base: position 16,165 of record DUZG01000035.1, read on the forward strand.
AGGGAGTCCAGTTCAACGCGAATAGGAAAACGTCCCTGGAACTCGGGAATCAAATCTGATGGTTTGGCAGAATGAAATGCGCCAGCTGAAACAAAAAGGATGTGATCGGTTTTAACAATTCCGTACTTTGTGTTTACAGAAGATCCCTCGACAATCGGCAGCAAATCTCGTTGAACACCTTCGCGCGATACATCGGGCCCGCTTGAACCTTGACCTGAACGGCCAATGATTTTATCTATCTCGTCGATGAAAATAATGCCATTTTGCTCAACCCGGTTAATGGCTTCCTGAACAACGGTATCTTCATCTAATAATTTTTCTGCTTCTTCCTGGCAAAGTGTTTTGAAAGCTTCGGGAACCTTAAGCTTGCGCTTTTTTGTTTTGCCCGGCATCAGTGATCCGAGCATATCTTTAATATTGCTTCCCATTTCTTCCATGCCCGCACCAGATACAACATCAATCATAGGAGTGCGTTTTTCAGCAACATCAACATCGACTTCTCTTTCGTCTAATCGTCCGTCCTGTAACATCTGCTTGAACTTTTCGCGGGTTTGATCGTAATGCAACCTACCACTAGGATCAGAATCAAATCCGGTTTTCCCTGAGTGACCGGGCGGCGGCGGTAAAAGTAGATCCAGCAACCTTTCAATTGCTTGCTCGCGAGCTTTTTCCCTGACCTCTCCTTCCATTTCCTCTTTGACCATGCCTTTGCTAAGCTCGACCAGATCACGGACCATGGACTCTACATCGCGGCCTACATAACCCACTTCAGTGTATTTTGAAGCCTCTACCTTAATAAAAGGGGATTTCGAAAGTTTGGCGAGCCGCCGAGCTATCTCTGTTTTCCCCACACCGGTAGGACCAATCATAAGAATATTTTTTGGCCCGACTTCATCGCGTAACGAATCGGGAAGTTGTTGCCTGCGCCAGCGGTTCCTCAACGCAATTGCAACGGCACGCTTGGCATTATTCTGTCCTACAATAAATTTATCCAACTCCTCGACAATTTGTTTGGGAGTCAATGAAGCCATGAATTCGCCACGCGAATTTTTGGTTTTTTTTGTGGGTTCGGTTATTGTCATTTCGTTCATGGGTTACAGCTCTTCAATCGTGAGATGGGAGTTCGTATAAATACAAATAGTTTCTGTGATTTTCATAGCTTCCTCAACAATCTCTCGTGCAGATAGATTGCTGTGGGCAACTAAAGCTTTGGCGGCAGAAAGAGCAAACATTCCTCCAGAGCCAATGGCTAAAATTCCATCATCGGGTTCGATTACATCTCCGGTACCCGATAGTAATAGGAAGTTTTCTTTATCGGCAACGATGAGCATTGCCTCCAGTCGCCGCAACATTTTATCTGTTCGCCAGTCTTTAGCCATCTCGACTGCGGAACGATGTAGGTTGCCTTGGTACTTTTCCAGTTTTTCCTCAAAACGACCGAATAAGGCAAACGCATCTGCGGTGGAACCGGCAAATCCTCCGACCACCTTGTCGTTGAATATCCGCCGTACTTTGTTGGCAGAGTGTTTCATTACTGTATTGCCAAGGCTTACTTGTCCATCCCCGCCCATAACGATTTTGTCCTTATGGCGGACAGCTAATATTGTGGTTGCATGCATCATAGTGGGTATTGTACTTGGTACACAGAAAAAATAAAAATTTTATTGTTCTTTGGCGCGAGGGTGGGCCTGGTCGTAGGTTTCAACCAGCTTGTCAATCGTCAGGTGGGTATATTTTTGCGTAGTAGAAAGACTGGCGTGACCTAGTAACTCCTGAATAGACCTAAGGTCCGCTCCGCCTTCCAGCAAATGAGTAGCAAAAGAGTGCCGAATGGAGTGCGGCGAAACTTTCCCAGGAAAATTCCCTGTAGTCACATATTTCTCAATAATTTTTCGGACTCCTCGGGTCGTGATACCTTTACCTCGGTGATTAAGGAAAAGATATTCGCTATTCACTTTTGTAGAAATAATTTTATCAGAGCGGACTTTTTCATATTGGTCCAAAGCCTCCACACATTTTTTACCGAAAGGAAGCAGACGTTCTTTGCCTCCCTTTCCCAGTACTTTAACCATTTGTGTGGTTCGGTCGATATCTTTGGTCTTCAAAGATACCAGCTCGCTGATCCTTACTCCGGTGCTGTAAAATAATTCCAGCATGGCTCGATCGCGAACAGCCAGAAAGCCTTCCCCCTCAGGCAAATCGATCAGGCGGAACATCTCATCGACGGATAGAAACGACGGCAGCTTGCTTTCCATTTTCGGTGCGGGAACGGATTTCACAACATTGTTTTGTAAATAGCCTTCACGACATAGAAAGCGAAAAAAGGAGCTCAGGGTAGAAAGTTTTCGTCGCATTGTAGAAGCAGAAAACTTTTTTTCATACAAAAAACCCAGGTAAGAACGGATCGCCAACCGATCTATAGAATCAATTTTAGGAGTGGGTGATTCCCCGGCATGGCCCGATTGCTTTAGAAAATCCTCAAACTGGGAAATATCATTGAGGTAACTTTCCAACGTGTGGGGAGAGGCATTTTTCTCAGCCACCAGATAATCCGTGAATTCTTTGATATACTGTTCCACAAATAACCTCTTACTTATCAATCCTGTAAAGGTAGTCGAATGAGGAGGAGAAGTCAAGTTTTGAGCCTCTCTATAACTATTTGAAACTGTCACCAGTTACGTCCATAATTATCTGCAATCTTTTTCCATTATCGCCATCTAATATTTAAACAGACACAGGAAATATCATGACCGATTCGAGTAACCCGGAATTCCGAAAAGTATCCGAGATTCAGCAACGACTGGATATTCTAATAGAACATGTAGAGTCTAGAAAAGAAGCACTGGAAGAAGAAATTCAAGAGCAACTTCATGAATCTTTGGCAAACGCACGCGATTCGATGGAGTTGATACAAGAAAATATTGCGCCGAAGGTAGAAAAAGCCATTCATACCAAGATGGAAGATATCGACCGAAAAATGCGGCGGTTAAACGAAGACAGTCTGGAAGCAGTACGGGAAGAATTGAAAAAAGCCACACCAGAGATATCTCAAAAAATTCTGGAAGACCTGGATAAACTGGTGGCGGAAAATATCCGGTTTGTAAAAATAGGAATTCTCCAAGAGGTAAAAGAAGAACTCAAGAAAATGATTGAAAACTCACTGACCCCTATCAATGAAAAATTGGATCGCGAATTGCCTGTAGCAAAGAATTCGGCTTTTTTAGCCATTATATTATCAGCGTTAGCTCTGTCAGGGGTGGTTTGGTTGTTGATCCGTTAGCATGACTCCTTAGCGGGAGAGGCAAAGCTTGTCGACTCTTATGTCCTAGCCACTATTGACGGTAAGTTGAACTTGTTGACTGAAATTACCAGTTTGATTGGAATTTACCTGTTTCCACAGGGCGTGGCCCGGTTAGGTTATGAGCCAGAAGAGGAAGAAGAAGAGGAAGCTTGATAGG
>DUZG01000036.1 GCA_013349585.1 Nitrospinota bacterium
CTTTCTTATTATTTCTTTTTTCGTGGTTGTTCAAAAACCATTTTCGACCGATTGCTGAATAAAAACACGGACCTTCTTTACCATTTTTCTCTGGAAATAGGGTTTTTCAGGGACGACTATTTAAGAATTTTTTTAATTGGGATTTTTTCATATAGGTATTGAGGCCCTTATAAAACAATGAAAAATTACTGAGGAAAGCAATTTTTAAGATGTGACTTTAATTTAAAAACAAAACCAGGAAAAGGATGGGTGGTGGAAAAACCCTGCGATAAGGTTTGAATTGATCTTTTCAAGGGGTTATGATATGTCGTCTAAAAATATTGAATTTATTGTTATTTAAGGGATTTTTGCTGTTTTTTTGCAGATTGAGCGAATTATAGACCCTGAGAAGGATTTAGAAAGAGAGTATGAAAGAATTTCGAAAAATTTTAAAATATGCCAAGCCCTATACCAAAAGCCTGGTATTCGCTTTTATTTGTTTAACGCTAACTTCTTTGGTCAATCTAGTGTTGCCTTTGATTGTCCGCAATATGATCAATGCTGTGGTGGTTCTTAAAGATAGTCAGGTTCTCGACGGACATGCGTGGAATTTACTTTTTATCATTCTCTTGCAGGCTGTTTTTGCGGTCGTTCATAATTATGTTTTCGGGTTTGTCGGCCACAGAATGACCACCGATTTTCGTATTGAATTCTTTTCCCACATCCAATCTTTGTCGCTACGATTTTTTCAGGAACATCGCGTGGGAGAAATTCTTTCGAGGATGAGTAATGACATATCGGTTATTCAGAATGCTCTGGTTACTATTCCTGTAGCCTTGCTACGGCAAAGCATCACGCTCATTGGGGCTATGACAATTATTTTATATCTGAACTGGAAGTTGACCGGTCTCATTCTGTTGATCCTTCCACCATTAATGCTTTTTGCCCGATTGTTCGGAAAACGTTTAAGACTCTTTTCTGAAAAACTTCAGGATCAGGTTGCCCAGGCAATCGTTGTTCTGGAGGAAGTTGTTTCCTCTATAAAGATTGTAAAATCGTTTACCCGGGAAAACTATGAGCGTGACCGGTTTACGAACAAAATTGAAACCGCGTTCGAAAAAGCGGTAGATAAACTGAAGATTTCATCGTTCTTCGGCCCTTTCATTCTCGGTCTTACTTTTTTGGTATCAGCAGTTTTAATCTGGTACGGAGGCTATCAAGTGATGCTGGGAACAACCACACCGGGAGAACTAGCCGCCTTTTTTCTTTATGCGTTGATTGTCGCTGGGCCGATAGGAACCTTTGTTCGTCTTTATACTCAGATTCAGGAAGCATCAGGGGCCATAAGAAGAGTTTATGAAATTTTGGATACCCAGCCTGCTATTAAGAATCCTGAAAATCCGATATTTCTGGAAAATATCAGCGGACGTATTCAGTTCGACAATGTTTCCTTTGGTTATCGCGAAAAGTCTGAAATTCTGCACAATATAAATTTTGATATCAAACCGGGGCAGACCGTTGCTTTAGTCGGGCCCAGTGGAGCCGGAAAATCAACGGTTATAAAACTATTGCACCGATTCTTCGATGTCAGTCAGGGCAGCATCTGTTTGGATGGTCATAACATTCAAGAATTAGATCGGAAAAGCTTTCTCAGCCAGATTGCATTGGTTCCTCAGGAGACGCTACTGTTTGGCGGAACCGTGAAAGAAAATATACTTTACGGAAAACTGAATGCATCAGAAGAAGAATTAGAGGAGGCTGCCAAAAAGGCAAATGCCCATGACTTCATTGTGGAGCTAGAAAAGGGTTACGATACCATAGTAGGAGAAAAGGGGGCAAAGCTTTCAGGGGGGGAAAGGCAAAGAATAGCTATAGCTAGAGCTATCTTAAAAGACCCAAAAATTCTGGTGCTGGATGAAGCTACATCTTCTTTGGACAATCGCTCAGAAGCTTTAATTCAAGAGGCTGTAGAAACGCTGATGCAAAGTCGCACCACATTTATTGTGGCGCATCGCCTTAGCACCATTCGTCAAGCAGATCAGATTATAGTTCTTGAAAAAGGCCGGGTTGTTGAAATTGGCCAACACGAAGATTTAATGAACAACAAAAACCTTTATTACAATTTATATAAATTAAAAATGCAGGACCCCGTCATCCTGGGAGAATAGTGATATTTTTTTCACTCTCCAGGGTCGGCACCAATTAGAAACCCGATTAAATGGGCTTTCTTTTCTGTGTCCCCGCGATAATAGGTACGGATTAACCTTTGTATCAGTTCCGTCAAATTGGGGTCTTCTCCATACGCTTCTAGTTCTTCATTAACGGCGGGTTCTTCGCCATGAGCGTGCTGGGTTTTCCTTATGGGACCTTTCCCGGTTAGCAACCAAATGATATTCAAATTCGTGTGTTGATACAATTTGGAAATCGTATCCGCTGAAGGAAGGGACTTGCAATTTTCAATATCTGATAATGAACCTTGCGAAATCCTAATTAATTTCGCAAGTTGATAAGATTTCAATGGAAGAGATTTTCTCCATTGCCTTAGCCGTACACCTAAGAACTTCGCTGTGCCTGATTTCGTTTCTTGCATGTTTTCGTATACCAATACTATGTTTGATAACTCCTAGCTGTGCCCTAAACATGACAGGAATTAGACCAAAAAATCCTGCCCTGAGTGAGATGAGAGATAACCCCGTTGGTAGCTCTCATAAAACAGTTAAGTTAAGGGGTTTATCAAGTAATCTGTGGGCAACTAGTGCTTTTTCCTGTTTCAATTATTCCCTACCTTATTTAACTATAGTTCCCCAAAAAAATTGTCCGTCAATCTTTTTATCAAAAAATTAATCTTTTTAAGAGTTGTATTTCTCTTTCTAAGGTTTGAGGTTATCTTGTTATGTTTTTGGAAGAAGAATTTGAAATAATCCGATCATTTCCTGTAATGCATAGTTCTCCACAAGATACTTATAAATGTAGGGGGCGTAATTTTTTAGTCTTCTCTCTTCTTTGCCATCTATTGCGATGTCAACATATATGACTACTTTAGGAGGTTTTGCTTTGAGAGCTTCTACCATTTCCAATTCCTTATCTTCATCCAGCATTCCGGGCAAAACCCATTCATAAGGAGTCGGGTTAACGCGGTCCGTCAAAAAATAAAAGATTGGGTTCAGTGGAAGAGCAAGAATAGGATCGCCTTTTTTTGAATATAATCTTATTCGTTTTACAACTTCACTTATCCACTTGGCTTCATTAGGGCTCGTCAGAACATCTATTCTATCTAGTTTGATGACAGTGGTTGCGGGATGCATGGCCTTAACGTCTTTATTAATTACCCAACCCTTAGCGCCAATACTGCCGGCGTAAAACCCATGATGCGTATTCATCTCATAATAGAAGAGAAAAGGCAGAAAGACGATGAGTAGGCTTAAAGGAATACGCGTGATTTTGGCGTGGATTGGGTTCTCTGGTGCACTCTGAAATACAAGTATTTTCTGCCATACCTGAAAAAGCAAATAACAAAATAGAATATAAAAAGGTGGGAGTGTTCTTAAAAGGTTGTCGAATCCGGCTCTCCAGATCACCAGTCCGAATGCACAAATACCGAAACTCACAATGGCGAGCAAATGCAAATCGGAAGATGTCATTTTGCGTTTTTGTAAAAAAAAACGAGTCAAAATAACTACGAACACGAGCCCATAAACCCAAATGGGGAGATGGAACAAAACTCTTTCGAAAAATTTATGATATCCCAACTCATCATAAAGTAGAGGAAAGGGTAACAGTTGTGGGAACGGATTTCCCCAAACCTCATGGGCATCCACAACTATTTTAAAAACCTGATAAAAATATCCATCCTTACCTAGGTAAAACAGAAAAATCACTGCCAGCACAATTCCTCCTCCGGAGAAGTAAGCTATTTTATTGGAGGAAATGTTGCTGTTGTTTTTCAACGGGATATCAGACGAATTATAAAAATATAATATTCCCAAGATCACCAAACTGATCAGTATTGAAAACAGAGTGACCTCAAATTTAAAGAAAGAACTTAGAAAAATAGCCGTAACCAGCCCAACCAGAGATATAAGGTTTCTTTTTTCAATTGTCATTGTAATGAAGTAGAGGGTGAGAACGACAAATAATGGATAAAACCGGTTGTAGTACATCGAAGGTGCTGAAAGCATGAATAAGGCTGCCAAAAGTGAAAATCCGGCAGGCATTATTTTCCGGCTAATCGAGTAAACCATTAAAATCATGGCTGGTGTCAACAACGCGACACCAATTCGCAAGCTTTGGATTTCTACCCCAAAAAGCTTAAAAAATAGCAAGCCATACCAATAACGGCCGGGGAGGTATCCATTGGGATTAAAATCTATAAGTGCCCTCTCCCCATTGAGGGTTCTTAGGGCCCCATTGGCATACCCTCCTTCGTCCCAAATATTCAGTCCATATCTAGAAAAGGACAAAAAATAAGCCACCAGAACTGCATATATAATAAGAAGCAAACCCCATTTTTTTACAGGGGATGAAAACGATTTTTCTTCAGATAACTTATCCATTCAAGCTGTTATTCTGTCAGGTAGGAGCGCATTTCTTCAGCGAGTTTCTGATTTTCTTCCAGAATCTGCTCAAGATCCATTTCATCTTCGTCGGTAAGTTTTTCCTTGGACTTCATGATTCGATTAAACGAATGATCTACAGTTTCGTGAGGAATTTTTCCGGTTTCTATTCCATCAATCATCGCATCTTGTAGTCGGGTTACTTTAGCGAGGTCGTGGCAAATAAGAAACAGATCAACGCCAGCGTTGATAGCTAAAGCAGGTAGCTCTTCGGGAGCTTGCGTTACTGCCTGCATTTCCAAGTCATCGGACATGACCAGCCCTTGAAATTTCATTTTCTTGCGTAGCAAATAATTCAAAATATATTTTGAAAATGTTGCCGCAGAGTCTTCATCCCAGGCGGGGTAAACTACATGCGCCGTCATTATCACGTCCAGCCCTTCCTGAAAAGCTTGGGCAAAGGGAACCAGCTCAATTTTTTCCAGAGATTCTTTGTTTCGCTCTACCCGTGGTAGAGTCAAATGCGAATCTTGTGAGGTATCGCCGTGGCCTGGAAAATGTTTTCCAACCGGGATAGTTCCAGCATCCTTAAATCCTTGAATTATCTTGCAACCTAATCGTGCGACGACTTCAGGGTTGGAGCTTATAGCACGTTTTCCGATAATGGGGTTTTCAGGGTTTGAATGGACATCAAGAACCGGAGCGTAATCCATATTAATTCCCACGGCCTTCATTTCTCTGCCCATTGCGATTCCAAACCGGTAGGCGAGGTCGTCGGAGTTTGCCTCTCCCAGGCAGCACATTGGCGGAAATTGTGTGAAGGGTTCTTCAAGTCTTGCTACGCGGCCCCCTTCTTGATCGACAGAAATAAATAAAGGCGGCAAATTTTGTGCGGTAAGGGACTGCAAATCATCGATCAGCTTTTTAAGTTGTGTTGGGTTTTCGTAATTGCGCTCGAACAAAATTAAGCCACCAATACCCTGTTCGGCAATCAACTTTTCTGTCCGGGAATTGAGGCAGGTGCCCTCGAATCCGGAAACAATCATTTGACCTGTCTTATGTTTAAGTGATAACAAGTTAGGTTGTTAGCCGCAGGCCACTTGGTGGTGCCAATGCTAGCCTGTAAATTACATGAATATTTAAGATCTCCCTGCTGAAGAGGGGCTAGGGGGTTAAACATTTCCTCTCTAGGTCTGCTATATTAACATAAAATGTTAACTCACTTTCAATCAGAAAGCTGATTTCAATATATGCTTCGTAGAGTCGTTATAACTGGTTTGGGGGCAGTTAGCCCGAACGGAATAGGACAGAAGGAATTCTGGAAAAATACTTGTAAGGGAATTAGTGGTATCGACCGCATTACAAGTTTTGATCCTGTAGATTTGGCTTGTCAAATTGCTGGCGAGGTCACAAATTTTGATCCTTCTCTTTATTATTCTTCCTCAGATTTAAAGAAATTACCGCGCACCGTTCCGCTTGCCGTCGCCGCGACCCAGGAAGCTCTGGCAAATGCCGGAATTGATCTGGACTCCTTTTCAGAAGAGGATTTCGAATCGCTCGGTGTGCTTGTAGGCAGTGGAGGTTCCGGATTCGATTTTTCTGAAAAACAATTTGAAATATTTTTTTCGAAACAAAAACACAAAATCAGCCCGTATGCGATTTCAAATTCACTGGTGGGAATGCTCTCCAGTGAAATTTCCATACGGTTTGGCTTGCAGGGGCGAAGTCATGTGATTTCAAATGGCTGTACCAGTTCCAGTGATGCCTTGGGCTATGCTTTTAACACTATTCGTTACGGTCAGGAAGACTGGTTTGTGAGTGGCGGAGTAGAGTCCTGCGTTACTCCCGCAATGATGCAAGGATTTGAAAGGATGAAAGTAAACCCCGTGAACTTTAATGATGACCCTTGCCGCGGTTCACGTCCTTTTAATCGAGATCGCGAAGGATTTGTTCTGGCTGAAGGTTGCTGGATGATTATTCTTGAAGAATTAGAGCATGCAAAAAAAAGAGGTGCTGAAATTATTGCCGAGTTGGTTGGTTATGGAACTACCTGTGATGCGTATCACCGAGTCGCTATAATGCCTGATGGCAAACAATCTTCACGGGCTTTGCGACTTGCGATGAAGGATGCCAGAGTCAACGAGGAAGAAGTGGACTATATCAATTTTCATGGCACCTCTACATTGCTCAACGATAAAGTCGAAACTTTGGCGGTTAAAAACACTTTTAATGGCAAGGCATTGAGCATTCCCTCCAGTTCAACCAAGTCTATGGTCGGCCATCCCCAAGGAGCTTCAGGGGCTCTTGGAGTCTCGGTCTCTGCGCTTTCGTTGAAAAATGGATTTATGACACCCACGATCAACATGGAAAATCCAGATCCCGAATGTGATATGGATTATATTTCGAATGTTGGCCGCGAAAAAAGATTAGATATTGCGATAAGCAACTGTATTTCGTTCGGCTCAAAAAATTCTTCCATTGTTTTAAAAAGATTCGAGTAGTCAATTGAGTATGAAATGTTTTTGGATAAAGGCTCTAAGTATTTATATTTCTTTCTTTTACATAACGGGTTGTGTAGAAAAGCTGGTCGATGTGAATGTGACCATTGTGGATCAGAAAACGGCACTTGAAAATCAGATTCTGGGAAGCTACGAAGAATTAGGAAACGAGGTATTATTGTTGGCTTCTGTCAGGTCCGTTGATGAAGAGGGGAAACTAAAACCGGTTATCGAAGTTCCCAAAGGCAAAAGGAGGGCCCTCAGGGCCATGCAGCGTCAAGAGTTTAATCGTGACGATATTCGGGAATTTAAAAATATCTTATGCGCGGGGGAGGGAAAAGATGGCCTGCTGAAATATTTTGAAAATCAACGCACCCTCAAAGACTCCGACTACAAGAAGTTTGTGGTGGCAATAATGCAAGAAGAAAACGAGGATCGGCTGACGATTCTCCAGAGAATTGTAGCTACCAATGAAAATTTTTCTGAGAAAGACCTGCCAAAAGTCCAGAAAATATCAGCCAGTCTAAACCGCGATAATGCTCATGCCGGGGAGAAAATTCAATTAGACAATGGCGCGTGGTCAATTAAAGCAAAATAGTTCTCCCTAGCGATAAGGCATTTTGCTTCCTTCAAGTTGCTTGACGATATCAGCTTCGAATGTATTTTCTTTGTGGACAAATTCTTCAAGCTCTTTAGGGCTTTTAAATTCAAAAACTTTAGGTTCTTTTTGCCCGCAAATTTCTTCGTCTTGCTCAACCGTTAGCAGGTTGTTTTCAAGAGACCGGATAACGAATTTTTTTCGGGTTTTAAATTTGGAAAAAATGTCTTGATAAATGGGCTCTAAATTTAAGGCCATGCGATCTCTCCAGCTATAAAAATAATGGGTAAATTAATAACAAAACAAGTTTAACTTTCCCACATTTGAAAATCAAATATTTTGATTTTTTGGGAGCCAAACTGCCACTTACCCTTAACAGGGTAATTATTTTGTGCTAGTCTAGCAACGCCTTTTTTAAAAAAGGTCCGCTCCATTCTTCTTCCGTCTTTTATCCTGCAACTTTGTAACCCGTCCTGCAAATGACAAAAAAAATAACACTCAATAAATTAGCTGAAGAAATGATTCGCGAATCACGGCACCCATTTACCGTTAATGATTTCGCGAAAAATCTTGAAAACCGCTGGGAAAAACAGATTTCAGAATCCACTTTGAAAAAAGTGAAAAAGATTTTGATCAATCACCATTTCTTGATTGGAATAAAAGATGATGACTTTATTCCCTTCCGCGCCGTGATTGAAAGAGTAAGCCACATTTCCCTTTCTTTGCAATTGGGGACCTGGGAATTGAAACAGGGAATACTGATTCCTGGACACCGCCTCATGCCATTTAATTAAGCGGATCGAAAAGAACAAGACTTGATTTTTCTTGATCCCGGCGGAAATGACATTCAAAAATTAAAACAAACTTTTTTTATTCAAGATGTGGCTTCGTTTTACCAGTACTGCGGGAATTTCCCAGAAGAAATTAAAATCAACGAAAAAGTTCCGGGAAAAAGCTGCATGACCGTTACAGCTTGGGATATGAGTAGTTACTATAAAAAATATGATAGCAAACCGAAGGATTCCCTTTTGATTGATCTGGTTGATTACGAAAAAGGTGTTTTTCAGGTAAGGCCCTATTCTTCAAAACAGTTCCGCTCAGACCGCTTGCGCAGACGCGCCCTTTACCTTGCCCTTGCCACGCAGATGGACCCATTATCGCAGGATAAAAAATTTTGCTCTGCAGGACTTGAAAAGCAATTATTACGAGTTCTTTTTTCAATGGACCCCAAATTTTTAAAAGATGTCGATATTTTTTCAGTCACAGACTTTCTTGAGTCATTACAAGAGTGGACAGTAGTTGGTTGTGAAGCGGGAGGTGTTCAAATGTTACCCGCCTGGAAATCAGAATCGGGACCTTTTGTGCGAGCCAGCTCACGCCGCGTTATCAAGGGAGAACTGGGATCCCTCAATGAAATCTTTCAGGATATTGAGCTTTCTTTCGATGCCCAAGAATTTAAATCCATTCTCTACACTGTAATGGCATCAGACAAATATAAATTGGAAACGGTTTTTTTCCTTTTGTTCGGTGGACAGGGAGAATTGTTTAAGGACAAAAAACAACATGAGGTGTTTTATGGCAACCTTCGAGAAATGTTGTTTGCAATTTGTGAGGATCTGAAGACCAAAGAATCTCTTCTCATCAGCAGATTGCGGGAGCAATGCGTTGATGTGAAAATGAGTCTAGTTGGCGTGTTGAGGTATCTCGAAGATCAGGAAGTAGGACTCGAAGATTTACCATCTGAAATATTAAATCAGATTGTCGAGCTCGACCAATTTTGCAACGATGCCTTGCGTCATTTTTCCATAAGGAATGAACCACTGGAGTTAAAGTTCATCCGTGACTTGAGAGTGGCCCTTAAAGTAGTTGAGCCACAGCTTGCTCTACTCGAAGAAGAAATATATTCCCAGATCTCAATTTATTGAATCGACCCCTTCAAACCGTGGCCGGATGTCTGCTCGATATACACCTGAGCCCGGTCGCCGGGTTTGTATAGACCCTCTCCGCCTGTTGTGTTCACCCGCCAGTATTGTGGGTTCCTGCCTTTATAGGAATAACCGGGTTTCCTAGAATTGCCCTCGATGAGAATTTCAATAGTTTTCCCTTTATAAAAGCGACCCCGTTCTTCTGTCAGTCGGTTTTGTAGTTGAATTATTTCCTGGAGTCTTCGACTCTTTACATCCTCAGGAACAGAGTCTTCAAATTCATTTGCGGGAGTTCCCGGTCGTGGGCTATAGGAAAACAAGAAACTGCTGCTATAGCCGACCCTCTCCAGGACTGTTAAAGTGTCTTGAAACTGAGCATCGGTTTCACCGGGGAATCCAACAATAATATCTGTTGTCAAAGAAACATCGGGAACTTCAGATTTTAATTCATCAATCAATTCCAGATACGCTTCTACTGTATGGTCTCGACGCATTGATTTCAGAATTTCATTGTTGCCACTTTGAAGAGGAAGGTGAAGATGGTTCATCAAAACATCAAGGTCGCGATACGCACGAATAGTTTCGCGGGTAAAATCATTCGGATGGCTGGTGATAAACCGCAACCTTTTCAATCCGGGTATCTCTGCGATTCCGTATAAAAGCTCATGAAAAGGTATGGGGTTGCTCAGGCCATGTTTGCCATACGAGTTAACATTTTGTCCAAGAAGAATAATTTCTCTAGCACCCTGTTTAATCAGATGGCGTATTTCCTGATACAGTTCTTCAGGTTCGCGCGATTTTTCCCGCCCACGGGTGAATGGAACAATGCAGAAAGTGCAAAACTTGTCGCAGCCTTTAATAATGTTTACAAAAGCACTGGCTCCAGGTTTTTGTGGATGGTCTCCTGAAATTTCAGGAATGGTATAAATTTTCTCTGAATCAAACCCGGTCCACACAAAAGGCTTTTTCGATTCGTGTACTTGATCGACGGCTTCCCCTATGCCTTCCACCTGGTCGGGACCCAGTACGAAATCCAAATACGGAATCCGCTTTAAAAGTTTCTCTCCATCCTGTTGGCCCATGCAACCCGTGAGACCCAAAATCAGATCTGGATTAGTTTTTTTCAAAGGCTTTAATTCACCAAAGAGTGAGAATGTTTTTTGCTCCGCTTTTTCGCGTATTGAACAAGTGTTGACCAGAATCAGGTCTGCATCCTCTTTTTCCTGAGTGCGCTGATAACCAGAATGGAAGAGAATAAGCTCCATCCTGTCTGTGTCCGCCACATTCATCTGGCAGCCGAAGGTATCTAAAAATACTTGTTTCATATGGGAAGACTTTAAGGCAATCGGCCTTTGTTTACAACCGAACTTTTAAAATACGGGATTTTACCCGCTGTGAGAAGCGTTTTGTAGATATAGATTAATTTAAACAAATTATAGGTGCTTTAGATACACTTATAAAATATTATTGACAAACTAGTAGGTTTTAAATAAGGTCATAATATCCTAGGAAAAGTATTTAAATAAGTAGAACCTTTGCGCCAGAACCATTTGAAGGAGGGGAATTTACCGTGGCCAATACCAATAGTGTCCGACAAATCCGTGAAGCAAAAATGATGAGTAAGGCAGAGCTAGCTCGAAAAGCAGATGTCACCGTTCAAACCATAGACCGAATTGAAAAGGGAAATGAATGTCGGCTCGACACAAAACGAAAGATTATTTTAGCTCTAGGGTACAAGTTGGCAGATCGAACAAGGATTTTTGAGGATGAAAATAGCAGTCCTCCTGAATTGCCGAAGAAGTTAATTTAAAAAAAAGCCTAACTGAGAAGAAAGCAGGTCTCCTATTTTTATAAATTAAGGAGATCCTTTTTCTCAAAAAAATGAGCAGGGATAAACTTAGCCACCTCGATTATCGGAACTACAGGTGGAAACTTTAGTAGGTAGAAGAAATTAAATCGTTTTATTCCCAATTCGGCTTGATGTGGGTGACGAATTGTTTAGTTGTGATTTTTTGAAACATTTAAAAACAAATTCATACGTTTTTAGGTTTCCGCAGGTAGGATTAAAAAAAATGCCTTACTCAGGCTTTTTTCGTAATATTTTCAAAGTTGGTATGAGGTTTGTTTTTTACTATTTCGTTAAGAACCAGGAATAACCTTATGTTTTTATCTAAAAAAACACCTTTGGTAGCGATTGATATGGGTTCACATTCCATCAAGCTGGCGCAGCTTGCCCAATTGAAGAATGGGAGCTTTGAATTGGTCAACATTGGAATAATGCCTTTAGAGCAAGGAAGCATTGTTGGGGGAGCCATCAAAGATCCGGGGCAAGTTGCAGAAGCTCTCGCAAACCTGGTTAAGGCTGAAAAAATTCAATCGAACTTTGTCGTTGCTTCCGTTTCGGGAGAAGCGGTTTTTGTAAAAAAAATCAAAGTCCCGGAAATGTCAGAAGAGGAGTTGTCCAAAAAAATTACCGAAGAGGCCGAGCAATATATTCCGTTTGATATAAACGATGTGGCGTTGGATTACCAAATTCTGGGTAGGGTAAATGGAAACGCTAGCCAACTGGAAGAACAGGGAAAGAAATCTTCTGATGAAGACCAAGATTCATCCATGGTGGAAGCTCTTCTGGTTGCAGTGCAAAGGGATGTGATTGACGAAAGAACGGATGTTCTTCTTGAGGCAGGGTTGAAACCAGCCATTATTGATCTCGATGTGTTTGCTCTGATGAACGCTGCCCGACTAAACAAAGATCTGAGAGCGATGGGGGCTACCGCTTTGATTGACCTAGGAGACTCTTTCACGCATGTGAATATATTACAGAAGGGCTCCATAGGTTATACGCGAGACATTCCAATTGGAGGGGGATATTGCTCGACCATGCTTATGTCGAAATTTCAGGTTCCATTCAGCCAGACACATAGGATGAAAGGCGGTTATCTGCCTGATGAGGTCGATAAAGATGAAGTTCTTGCGCTTATTGTGCAGGGGTATAAAAAAGTTTTCGATGAAATCCAAAAATCATTTGAATATTTTAACACTCTTTCAAATATTCCGATCGAACGTATTCTTTTATCTGGAGGCGGGTGTCTGATTAATGGAATAGATGGATTTATGGCGGATTTCTTAAAAGTTCCCGTTGAATATTTGGACCCAATGCAAGGAATAAAAATCAATCCAAAAAACTTTGACCGGGAAATAATTGCCGAGTTGACAGGTTTGTCGACTGTAGCGATGGGGCTTGCTACCAGGAGGTTTGATTACTCATGATCTATATAAACCTCCATGACTACCGCGAAGAACTAAGGAAGATAGAAACACAAAAGCGTGTTGTTAAAGCCACGTCTATCATTTGCATCATCATTCTTCTGGTCTTGATCAATTGGATGGTTATGCAGTCTCAAATGGACAAGGTCCGCGGCGAGATACAAGAACTGGAAAAGGCAGTTAAGGCTCTGGAGCCCCGGGTAAAAGCCATCCGGAAAATGAAAACCTCGAAACTCCGAAAGGAGCAAATCATTGAAGGCATTGACCGTTTGCGAGGCAAGCAGTTCCCCGTCGGAAAAATAATCAATGATTTGAATATGGCCGTACCAGAAGGGGTCTGGCTGAAAAGGGTCACACAATTAACCGCAACCAAGTTGCGAAATAAAAAAGTCCCGGTCATTCTTTTCGGTGATCCGGCGTTATCTAAAAAGAAAAAGAAACGACGGAGGAAAGGTAAAAAAAAGGAAAACGAAGCTTCCGAGTTCATTGAGATTTCTGGAAAAGCTCTAAACGAACAATTGATCGCAGAGTATATAAATAATTTACAGGAAATTTCCTATTACAAATTAACGTTTCTACAAAAATCTTCACAAATCATTATGGGGGGTTACCCCGTTTATTCCTTCACGGCTTACAGTTATATGCCGGAGAAAAAGAAATAGGTTGGCCCATGGATAAAATCTTTGACAAGCTTCCCTACGATATTCTTGAAGACGTCAAGTTCTTGCACCTGCTTGCGGGTGCAGTAGCGATAGGCCTCGCAATCATTGCAGCCTACTATTTTACTTTGTTCAGTGCCACGAACACCGAGCTGACCGGGCTTGTTAAAAAAAAGGAAACCGCAGGGCGCACATTGAAACGCCATAAAGCCACCGTTAAGAAAGGCAAATTAGCCGAAAAACATTTAGCACGAGTATCGGGCCAATTGGATGCTTATAAAAAACAGATGCCTGTTGCTGATGATCTGCCCAGATTGTTGAAAAAGATTTCGGGTTTTGGAGAAAATCGAAAAATCGAATTAATGAATTTTTCACTCGCTGAAGGTTCGGTGAAAGATTTCTATAAAGAGATTCCCTTGCAAATAAGAATGCGAGGAGATTTATGGAGCACCTTGGATTTTTTTGAGTACATGCAAAACCTTTTACAGCTTGTGAGTTTCGAGAATTTAAGTTTTGAAACATTAGAGGTTCCAGTGGTAGGGCCAAATGGTCCAACAGGGCAGAATGCTTTCCTTTTGCAAACGGTGATGACTGTAAAAACATTCTCCTTTATAGAGGGTTCTGACAAAAGCCCTGTGGCCACTAAAAAACCACCTGTAAAAAGGAAGAAGAAAAAGAAATCAGGGCATTAATGCTAGCAGAAGCAATTTAATGGAACCGTGTGACGATTATGAAAGAATTTAAAAAAACATATTTTCTGATTTTACTTTTGACCTGTGTCGCGGTGAACTGCTCATTTTCGAGGCAGGCCATGGCCAAAACGGGTGCGATGCCAGCCGAGATTAAGATTCAAAATAAAACCCTTGGGAAATTGTTTTCGCTTAGCGGACTGAACAATCGTTATCTTGACGTGGAATCTGCTTTAGAGCAGCACGAAAATATTGATCCGCAGGCATTAAAGGCAAGCCAGACCGGATTTGCCAGAAATCTTATGCGTCACGGAGATGGAGCAAGGCATATTCGAGCAAATTTGAAAAAAGCTTTTCGTAAAAGATTCAGTCAGGAACATACAGAAGCATCTATGAAATGGTTCAATAGTCGGACTGGCCGCAAAATTTTAAAAGCCGAAAGCGAGTCTATCTCACCCAAAAATGAAAAAGAACGGGAAAAGTTCGCAAAGGGCATTATGAATGCACCTCCCAGTGAGTCGCGTTTATTGGTGGTGGAGAGGATAGAGTCTGCTGGAACCTTGTCGCCGAATATTAAATCCCTGTATCTGGCCTATGTTGAAGCGATGTTTCCATTCAACAACCTGTTGCAGGGGAAACGGCTTGTCAAGGTAGTGGGAATGTTGAAGGATGAAGTCATAGAACCTATCCGCGAGCAGGTTTTGCATCAAAAACTATTTGCTTACAGAAACATAAGTGTAAAAGATTTAAAGGACTATGCGGGCTTCCTTGAATCTAGTGCAGGACGCTGGTTTGTGTTGTCCGAGTTACAGGGATTCACTCAAGGAATAAAAAAAGCCTTAGTCAATGTCCACAAGGTGCAGAGAGAATTATTAATTGAAATAGATGAAGGCGGCCCTGAATTCCAATTATTACGGGAACTCGCTCCTCCAGGTCAGCGGTATCTATTAGTTCAACTCCGCGATCCATTCAAGCCGCTTTTTACCGATGATGGCCCGGTAGAGGAATCGAAAGCTCCACCGTTGTCCAGTGCACGTCAATTAGGGAATGAGTTGGAAAGTATTCCACCCATCGCCCTGTATGTAATGAACAAAATTGAAACGAAACGTCCCGAGCTATTCAGAAAAATGAAACACTATGGACGTCTATTCAATAGCAAGGAAGAACTCGAAGCCATGAGCGATGATGAATATGCTGATGCGGTGGAAACTTATCGAGCCATTCTGGAAAAAGCCAGCGAAACAAAAGTTCCAAGAAGTTCTTTGCAGTTGGAATATGTAAACTTGCGATTGACGGGAGTTATTTCAAAAAATTCAAAAACTTTAGCCTTAATAGAAACGTCGGACAGCAAGGGATATGCAGTAGGAAAAGGAGATATCATTGGCCCAAAATTTGGGTTCGTTGATGAAATCCAGTCCGAAAGAATTATTGTTATCGAGAAATCTCGTGACTATCTGGGGAATATTTTAACTCGCCAGAGAACCATTGAGTTCTCATAAAAAATTTAGAAGAAGATAGAAGAAGCTTATGAAACAGAATCTGTTCAAAAAATCCTTGTTATTTATATTATGTCTTGTTGCTACAGGCTGGGGACAACCGAATGTTGTTTCGGCGCAGGCTTCTAAATCTCCCGCAAGTATTGTTGCTTTGAATACCGATTCGATGGGGAGTGAAAACGCGGTCATCACTATAGAATCATCGCAACCCATTCAATACACTGCTTTCAAACTACTGAACCCTCTTCGTTTGGTGCTGGACTTTCCGAATATGCAAAAGGGAAACCTCACGGGAGAAATGCAGGTGAATAAAGGGCTGGTTGATTCAATTCGCCCGCTTCATTTTGAAGAAGCAGGTGTTCTGCGTCTGGAAATGGCGCTTAATAAGGCGGCGGATTATGAAATTCAGAAACCAGGCGAAAATACTTTGGTCGTAAATTTGCAAGCGATGGCTTTGGAAATGGCGCAAACGATAGAAAGTACGCCTAAAAATAAAACGGTTAAAAAAACAGATCATAAAGATGCGGCGACTATACTGAGCGAAGCCAGAGAAACTCACGATGACACCTGTAACCCCATGTTATATGGAAAAAAAGAAACCATCACTCTTGATTTTCAAGACGCAGATGTTCGTAACTTGATTCGTATTTTTGCAGATATCAGCGGATTCAATATCATTCTTTCGCCAGGGTTGAGTGGCAGCGTCAATATGCGGCTGACAGATGTTCCGTGGAATGAGGCCATGGAAGTAATTCTTGCAAACAACGCTCTGGGCAGGGAGTGTCTGGGAAATAATATAGTTCGCATTGCAAGCCAGGGCACTTTGGCCACAGAAGAATCTGCACGCACCGCGAAAAAAGCTCGAATTGCCGCTGATATCGAAACCCAAAGAAATGCACAGGATCTGGTTACGGAAGTGGTGCGAATCAATAATGCGAATATCACAGACCTTTCAGTAAGCCTCAATGCATTGAAAAGCTCACGTATCGATGCACGGATTACGGTAGATGCTCGTACGAATACCATCATCTTGAATGACCTCCGACAGCATGTCGATGATATGCTGGAGACCATCCGTGTTCTTGATGTGGCGACAGCGCAGGTTTTGATCGAAGCCAAAATTGTTGAGATCAGTAAATCCTTCTCTCAGGAATTGGGAATCCAATGGGGTCTTACCGGGAGTCTGGCCCAAACCAACAACCCGAATGCTGCATTATTAGCGAGTCCAGATTCGGCGACCACAGGCAGAGGATTTTTGGTTGACCTGGGTCAGGCTGCAAGTATAGGTGCAGCAGGAACAGGAAACGTGGCAGGTTTTGGATTGACGTTGGGAAGCATTGCCAAAGGGGTTTCACTGGCGATTCAATTAGAAGCTCTTGAGACTCAGGGTAAAGGGCGCATACTTTCCAGCCCAAAGGTAACCACTGCCGACAATAAAGAGGCAAGGATAAAAAGTGGTCGCAAAATTCCTTACCAGACAACATCTACAGACGGGACTACTATTGAATTCATCGATGCCGAACTCAGTCTGACTGTTTTGCCGCATGTGACTTTCGATAAAAAAGTTTATATGGTCATTGACGCCACCAAAAATGCGGCTGATTTTACAGCAAGTACGCAGGTTAATAATACCCCTACCATCACAACCCAAGAAACACATACCGAGGTGTTGGTAGGAAGTGGCGACACCACCGTTCTCGGAGGTATCTACCAGAGTAATGTAGTCGAAAGTAAAAAGGCCGTTCCATTTTTTTCCAAGATACCAATTCTGGGGAATTTATTTAAAAGTTTCAATGAATCCGATGTCGTTTCCGAGATTCTTGTTTTTGTGACTCCAACCATTGTTGACAATGGTTACAATTAGTCTGCATATTGTATGAGTGAGTAGGTTGAGTTTCTTGCTGTTGAAGGAGAGCTTTGTAAACTAAAATGGAGTTTTAAAATCCACACACCACCTAGTCTCCTCATATGAGAGGGGATAGGGGAGGGTTTGACGGCACTTCCAATCCACATACAAATAATCATATCCTCAAAATAAAGTCTCCTTTCTATGCAACGTTTAAACATTGACTTGGGCGAAAGAAGCTATGATATTCTCCTTGGCTCGGGGCTTCTTGACCGTGTGGGGGAACTCCTATTGCAGGTTCTTCAACCCAGCCGCATTATTTTAGTCACTCACCCTTCCCTTCTTCGGCTCTATGGCAACAAGGTCTTAGCTGGATTCAAAAAGCAAGGCTGGACCACAGATATCATTGAAGTGCCGGAAGGTGAAACTTCGAAATCCTTACATCAGGCGGAAATTATTTATGATCGTCTATTGGATTTTAATTGCGACCGAAAGTCTGTTCTAATTGCATTGGGCGGTGGTGTCATCGGCGATCTGACCGGGTTCGTTGCAGCTACTTACCAACGTGGTATCCCATTTGTTCAGGTGCCGACCACATTACTTTCCCAAGTAGATAGTAGTGTCGGTGGCAAAACGGCTGTCAACCATCCCAAGGGGAAAAACATGATCGGAGCATTTTATCAGCCTCGCTTGGTGGTTGCCGATTTGGATACGTTACGAACCCTTCCGCAAAATGAGTTTCGCGCCGGGCTTGCCGAGGTAATAAAATATGGTGTCATTTCTGACTCCAGTCTTTTCGAATACCTGGACAATAATGCAGAAAAAATTCTACAGTTGGATCATGAATGCCTCGCCCATATTATCGAGACTTCATGTGCGATCAAGGCAGAAGTAGTAGAGAAAGACGAGCGCGAAAGTCATTACAGAATGATTTTAAATTTTGGTCACACACTTGGACATACTATCGAAGCGTTGACAGGTTATTCACAGTTCATCCACGGAGAAGCTGTGGCAATTGGAATGGTTCATGCGGCAAAATTGTCTCGGCAACTTGAAAAATGTAAGGATGAAGTTCCAAAACGGTTGTGTGAACTGATTAAAAAATGCGGTTTGCCCACACAGTGGCCCGACTTGGATTCACAGGCGGTCATTGAATGCCTTTACCATGATAAAAAAACCATGAACAATAAAATCAAGTTTATCCTGGTTAAAAAAATAGGAAGTGTCGAAATTGTCGAAGATATGCCGGAAGCGGGTATCTTAAAAATGTTGCAATCACAAGTTTAATCACACCTATTCACCAATGAATCGAGTGCTTCAAAAAATCATTTCCATTGTTTTCGGGGCGATTCTTTTGCACCTGTCTGGCGATGGTTGTGAGGCGGCAGTTTATAAATGGACAGACGAATCCGGAAAAACTCATTTTACAGACGACCCCAACCGTGTACCTGAAGTATTTAGAAAAGAACATTTTAAGAGAAAACTCCCTATCGCTATACAGAAATCAAAAAATCAAATTAAACCCGAAGAGAAGTCCACTCAAGAAAAAGAAGTGGTGGCTCCAGAAAGTAAAGAAGATACAGAAAAAGGAAAACCCAAAAAAAATGAAGGATTGACAGAAGCTGAAAAATCAGGGACTGAAGCCGTCATTGCTTTTTTCAAGGAAGATATTCCGCGTTACGATGAAACTTATAAGATACCCCCTGGATATAGGAAAAATGGTATTCGAAAATGGAAAAAGCTACAGAGGATAGCAGTAGCTACGATTCCTCAGAAGAAGGCGTTGGTTGAACAGATTTCTATTTCTGAACGGCCTTTATTTAAAGAAATAACCATTTTTTTGAAAAAAGCTATTGAAGCCGACGAAGAAGTTGCAACGTATGGAGCTTTAACCAGCCTAAACACTCGTCCACGGGTTAATAAACTTTCTAGCCGTCTCAACGCGCAGGCAGCCAGTGAAGAAAAATTTATAGAGCAACTTAATGAAGCTCTGGCAGGCCCCGATGACCCAAAAAAAAA
>DUZG01000037.1 GCA_013349585.1 Nitrospinota bacterium
CTTACAAAATGATCAAATCATTGAGGCCTTGCAAAAGAAGGAGATTGCAGTAAAAAACCACATGAGTTCCATTGATGAAGACGTTGCTCAAGATATCCGCGACCTTTTTACGCCTACAGCTCCCGAAAAAGTCGCGCCCAAGACTGTAAAAGTTAAAGCGAAAACCAAAATTAAAATAAAAGCGCCTTCAAAAGTAAAAATCACCACAGCAAAAACCCAGGCTAAATCCGGCATAATTAGAAAGACTATGATAAAAGAAGAAAAAGCTGAACCTGTAATAGCCAAAACAAAAAACGAAGAAAACAAGAATACCACTGAAGCGAAGCCTGTAAAAAAGCTCGGTCTGAAAATTATCAAGCAGGAAGAGAAACCGCCAGAGAAAGAAAAGAAAGCTAAAACCCCTACAAAAGAAAAACCCAAAGCTCTCGAACCAAAAACTGTAAAACCTGCAGTTGCAAAAGAAACCGTCCCAGTACCTGCGCCTCCGTCTAACGAAGAACAAACATTTGAAGTCGTAAAGATTACCGAAAATATCCCGATTCGGGACTTGGC
This sequence comes from Nitrospinota bacterium, assembly GCA_013349585.1. Taxonomy (GTDB): domain Bacteria; phylum Nitrospinota; class Nitrospinia; order Nitrospinales; family VA-1; genus UBA8687. Next base: position 553 of record DUZG01000037.1, read on the forward strand.
GGAAACCTTAAAATCAACCCCCAATGAAATCATAAAAGAATTAATGGTTTTTGGCGTTCTTGCAAACATCAACCAAACTCTAAACTTTGATCTTGCAAGCAAAGTGGCAGATAAAATGGGATTCGAAGTGGAACTACTGGTCGTCAAGTCTGAACTCGACTTTACCGAAGAAGAAGAAGACGATCCAAAAGACCACGTAACACGGTCACCCATCGTCACTATTATGGGACATGTTGATCATGGTAAAACCTCATTGCTAGATGCCATACGCAAAACCGAAGTAACTAAAGCTGAGGCAGGGGGAATCACCCAGCATATCGGCGCATACCAAGCACATGTAAAGGGCTCCGCTATCACATTTTTGGATACACCAGGACATGAAGCCTTTACAGCAATGCGCGCCCGTGGTGCACAAGTGACAGATATTGTAGTGCTAGTCGTTGCTGCAGATGACGGTATAAAGCCTCAAACAAAAGAAGCTATCCATCATGCCGAGGCTGCAGGTGTCCCTATTCTGGTCGCCATCAATAAAGTCGACAAGCCTGATGCCAAACCCGATGAAGTGAAAAAACAATTGGCTGATCAAGGCCTTTTACCCGAGGACTGGGGCGGACAAACCATTTATATAGAGGTTTCTGCTTTAACGGGAACGGGAATTGATAGCCTACTGGAAAACCTAATTCTTCAAGCTGAAATCATGGAGTTGAAGGCGAATCCAAAATTAAGAGCAAAAGGAGTCATCATTGAGTCCAAGCTGGACAAGGGACGTGGCCCTGTTGCAACACTGATCGTTGAGAGCGGCACTCTGGAAATTGGCCAACCTTTTATAGTCGGTTGCCATTTTGGCAAAGTCCGAGCTTTGATTGGAGAAGCTGGTAAGAAAATTAAAAAGGCCATTCCTTCAACACCCGTTGAAATTGTAGGTCTGCCTGACGTTCCGCAACCAGGCGATCATTTCATGGTCGTTCAAGATGAAAGGCGTGCGCGCCAATTGAGTAACCTGAGATTACAACAAAAAAGGGAAATTCAATTAGCTAAGTCTACCCGAATCACTATGGATGACTTGCATCAACAAATCCTTGAAGGACAGGTAAAAGAACTCGACTTGATCATTAAAGCAGATGTGCAAGGCTCCATTCATGCAGTTCAGGAAGCTTTCGGCAAACTGGGTGGAGATGAGGTAAGGATAAAGTGTATCCACGATGCCGTCGGCGGTATAACCGAATCGGATGTATTGCTGGCAACCGCATCAAACGCCATCATCATCGGGTTCAATGTCCGCCCCACCGATCAAGCAACTAAACTTGCTCTAAGAGAGCAGGTAGATATTCGAATGTACAGCATCATTTACGATGCCATCAATGATATGAAAGCGGCGCTGGAAGGAATGCTGGCACCCAAATTCAAAGAACGAGTCATCGGTCGCGCTGAAGTTCGAGAAGTCTTTACCATCCCGAAAGTGGGCACCATCGCAGGTTGTCATGTGCTATCTGGGAAAGCCGAGCGCAATCTGGAAGCGCGACTGATTCGCGATAACATAGTCGTCTATCAAGGCAAGATAGCATCCATCAGACGATTTAAAGACGATGTAAAAGAAGTGGCAGCAGGTTATGAATGCGGAATTTCGATAGAAAAGTTTCAGGATATAAAACAAGGGGATATTATTGAACCCTTTCTCATGGAAGAAATAACCTCCTGACCAGCAAGATAATGCGAAATAGTAGATTATAAAACTGAAATATTAAACATGGGTTCTGGAGACTTCTGAATCCAGTTAATTGAAGTAAGAAACAGCAAAAGGTGTGTCCATGAGATTCAAACGTTCTCAAAGAATCCAGGAGCTGCTTCTAGAAGAAATTTCAAAACTGCTTCAAAGTGGATTAAAAGATCCTCGAATCGGATTTACAACCCTTACTCGGGTCGAAGTTTCGGATAACCTCAAGCACGCAAAAGTTTATGTCAGCGTGATGGGTACTGAAAAAGAAAAATCCGATACTTTGGAAGCGTTGAAAAGCGCAAAAGGATTTATAAGAAACTCTTTAGGCAAAAACCTTTATTTAAGGTATTTGCCTGAATTGGAATTCAAAATAGACGAAAATGCAGAGCATGTTGAAAAAATCACAAGAATCATCAATGATTTGCGCACAGAATCGGATAGTGAACCTTTATAAACCTAAAGGTCCTACATCTTTTGCCATGGTGCATCAGATAAAAAAGATACTGGGAGTAAATAAAGCCGGCCATATTGGCACTCTAGATCCAATGGCAGAAGGAGTCCTTCCCATATGTCTCGGTCAATCTACCCGTATTATTCAGTTTCTGTCTCCCTTGTCCAAGCATTATCAATGTACTATGATTCTTGGATTAGCTACAGACACTCAGGATTCCATGGGAAAGATGATATCCAGCGGCGATCCTTCGGCGATAACAAATGAGCAGATCAAGAAAATATTTAAGAGCTTTTCAGGCGAACAAAAGCAAGTGCCGCCAATGTATTCAGCTAAGAAAAGCAATGGAATTCCCCTTTACAAATTAGCCAGAAATGGTATTACTATCGAAAGAAAACCCGTTTCAGTACATTTTTTCTCTATAGAATTTGTTAACCGGGAAGAAAATGGGGTAAAATTTGATGTCCACTGCTCAGCGGGAACCTATATCCGCACCCTATGCCACGATATCGGGCAACACTTTGGGTGTGGAGCGCATATGTCCCACTTGGTTAGAAGTGGAGTTGGACTATTTGATCTGGAATCATCGGTCACTCTGGAAGCTTTAAAAAAAGCCATTGAAAACAGGGTTCTGGAGGATATGCTTTTTTCTGTGGAAAAAGTACTTGCCTTCCTGCCGGAACTTCGCATCAAAGATGAATTTGTTAAACCCATTGCCAATGGTAGTCTTTTACCCAAATCTGCGTTTACGGTTTTACCTCGGGAATTTAAACCGGGAATGAGTCTGAGGGTTTCAAATGGCAATGATGCAATACTAGCTATCGTCGAGCCCCTAGTAAATCAGGATCAGTTCGAGAAAATGGATGCAAGTGCAATCGCATTTAAATTAAAACGTGTTTTAGTAAATTAATATTATTAGTTTTAAGTGGAAATGGATTGGAATGTTTTCGCAGGTATGTCCCGACAGTAAAAGCCTGGGCCTTTCTACGAAAACATTCTCCGATCAATTTTCTAAATCAATCAAGTTGGAGAAATAGTCATGTCACTCAATGCTGAACAAAAATCAACAATTATCACAGACAACAAGCTTCACGAAAAGGACACCGGGTCGTCCGAAGTGCAGATCGCACTCATAACAAAACGGGTGACCTATTTAACAGAACATTTCAAAACTCATTCAAAAGACCACCATTCCAGACGCGGACTGCTCAAGCTGGTTAGCAAAAGAAGAAAACTTCTTGACCACTTGAAGGTAGAAGACCTCAGTCGATACCAAAATATCATTACGAAACTTGGCATCCGCAGATAACCGCGCAACAACACAAACGCCTAATTGAATATTAGGGAAAGATATTGGAGAAATTTTAATGGAAAAAGTAGAAATAGATATTGATGGGAAAATAATTTCGTTGGAAGCAGGCGACCTGGCTAGACAAGCAGGAGGCTCTGTTGTCATCCGTCAAGGCGACACAATGGTTCTGGTTGCTGCAACCATGGCTGGTAAACCTCGCGAAGGAATAGATTTCTTTCCGTTGACCGTCGACTATAGAGAAAAAACTTACGCAGCTGGCAAAATTCCAGGTAGCTTTTTTAGACGTGAAGCCCGACCTGGAGAGCTCGAAACATTGATCTGCCGATTGATTGATCGACCTATCCGACCTTTGTTCCCAAAAGAATTTAAAAACGAGACGCAAGTCGTTGCCATGGTAGTTTCCCATGACGGTGTGAATCCACCGGACGTCAATGCAATCACCGGCGCTTCTGCCGCTTTGATGATCTCAGACATCCCTTTTGAAACCCCAGTAGCAGGAGCTCGAATTTCAAGAGTAGATGGAAAACTCATTTTTAATCCCAATTACGAAGAAACCGCTGCAAGCGATCTCAACCTCATCATGGCTGGAACCGCAGATGGAATCGTAATGGTTGAATCGGGAGCCAACGAAGTCAGCGAAGACGATATGATGGAAGCCTTAGATTTTGGCCACGAGCGAATTAAAAAAGTCATTGGTATCCAGATCAAGCTGCGTGAGCTTCTCGGAAAAGAAAAACTGGTTGTTGAACCTGCACAAGTTAATGAAGAGCTTAAAGCATCTATCAGCAGCAAAGCCTCAACAAAACTCGATGCAGCATGTCAAATTGCTGGAAAAAATGAGCGCGGAGATGCTGTAAAAAAAATTCAAAATGATCTTTACGCCGAACTGAACCCAGATGAAGATGGAGACATCAAAGGTAAAATAAAAGATATTTTTCATGACCTAGAAAAATCGGTCGTGCGGAACCTTGTTCTCGACAAACAATATCGAGTCGATGGCCGAGGTCTAGCAGACGTTCGCCCCATTAGCATTATGACGGGTTATTTACCGCGTGTTCACGGCTCTGCCGTCTTTACACGCGGTGAGACTCAGGCACTGGTTGCCGCAACCTTGGGAACCTCTTCCGATGAACAAAGAATGGATAGCCTGGAGTTCAAAGGCAGCAAATCCTTTATGCTACATTACAACTTTCCCGCATTCTGTACCGGCGAAGTAAAATTTATTGCTGGCCCCGGACGAAGAGAAATTGGACACGGCATGCTTGCTGAGCGTTCTTTGATCCCTGTGCTCCCCAGCAAAGATGATTTTCCATACACCATTCGAATTGTTTCCGAGATTCTCGAATCTAACGGTTCTTCTTCAATGGCTTCTGTATGTGGCGGTTCACTCTCCATGATGGATGCAGGTATTCCCATTAAAGCACCCGTAGCCGGAATCGCGATGGGACTCATCAAAGATGGCGATCGTATTGCAATCCTTTCAGACATCTTAGGCTCCGAAGATCATTTAGGAGATATGGATTTTAAAGTGGCGGGAACAGCAAATGGTATCACCGCATTGCAAATGGACATCAAAGTCAAGGGACTTGACCGTGATCTCATGAAAACAGCTCTTCAGCAAGCTAAAGAAGGACGTTTGCATATTCTTGGTGAAATGAACAAAGCACTATCAACTCACCGCCCTGAAATAAACCAACACGCACCGAGAATTGTCACTCTCACGGTACCTAAAGACAAGATTAGGGATGTCATAGGACCGGGCGGTAAAGTCATACGTGAGATTATCGACAAGACGGGAGTTTCCATCGACATCAATGACGATGGTCTAGTTTCCATTGCCTCATCTGATGCCGAAGCGGCAGCAAAAGCGGTAGAATTTGTCCAGAACCTTACCCAAGAAGTTGAGGTAGGAAGAATCTATCTCGGCAAAGTTAAAAAGATCGTCGACTTTGGTGCCTTTGTAGAAATTTTTCCAGGTACCGATGGACTGGTTCACATCTCTCAAATCTGTGATCGTCGCATTAAAAATGTAAGCGATGAAATCCAGGAAGGCGATGAGATCAAGGTTAAAGTCATTGATGTAGATCAGCAGGGAAAAGTTAAGCTCAGCAGAAAAGAAGCCCTGAAAGATGGAATAGACGCTGCAGCACCTACTGCTATATAAAAAAAGTACTACTAAACGGGAGAGGCTTTATAGCCTCTCCCGTTTTTTTTTGCCTGCAATCTGTAAACTCTATAATCCCCCCTAACAACGGGGCCTTGAGGGAGTATTCAAAACCATTTAATTCAAGCAACCCCCTCAATCCCCCCCTTATCAGGGGGAGGCTAAAAGAAAAAACTGATTTCCCTGCAAGCTCTTGTCAGAGGAAAGGTGTTAAGTTTTAACCAAACTCCCCTTCGCTAACTCTTCCTGCCAGTTCTTCAACGAACAGCTCTAAGTATTGTGGCGAGGCGGCTGAGGTATGCGGTTGGATAAGGACATTGCCCAACCCCCATAGTCTGGAAAATTCAGCTAAAGGTTCTTTGCCAAACACATCCAGATACGCACCGGAAATTTCTCCGCCTTGCAAGGCTTCTATTAAATCAGATTCTTTATAAATATTTCCACGTCCCACATTATAAAAAAACGAGGTCTTCGGCATATTTTTGAAATGGATGGGTTGTAGGATTTCATAAGTCTCCGGTCCACCGGGCAGTGCACAAATTAAATGATCGGTTTCGGGCAAAGCTGACTCCCATTTATCGTGAGTCAAGATTTCATCTTCATCATCAAAGTAATCGGGCGCTGGCATTTCCTTACGTTTGATACCTTTTATTTTGCAACCGAAGGGTTTTAATAATCTGCCCAAGCTAATACCAATTTTACCAAAACCTAAAATAGTAACCCGAGCCTTATAAAGAGATTGCTGTTTTTTTGAAATTTTTATACGCGCCCATTTTTTCTTTCCCTGCATCTTCATAGATAACGGGAACGCTTTTAGGAAATGCAGCATCGCGCCAATAACGCTTTCCGCCATCATCGGCCCATGAAATCCGCCAAACGATAGTTTTAAATTCGCAGGGGGGGGCCAGGAAATCCATTCATTTCCGGCTGCTGGCGTGGCAATGAGTTTTAGCTTAGGTGCGTTTTCCAGCCACTCTTCCTTGAAAACCCAAACTATCACGGCATCCGCTTCCGGCAGCTTATCTTTAAACTCCTTTGCATTTGCGCACACCTGTACCTCAGTCCCTGGAAGACGAGACTGTAACAAAGCCTTATGCTCGGATTTGAAGTTCCATACATCCACATGTGGATGCGTTAAATAAACCAGAATCTTGTTATATTTCATTTTTTAATCCCATAAATTTATGCAGAAAAACTCCCAATAAATCGGCTGAAATCCTTTGGTTAACCAACCTTTATACTGTGCACATAAGTTAACACTTTTACGATTTATTATACTTCCTTGTCATCCAAAAGTTTTGAGCGTTTCCAACTAAATACTTGAAAAATTTAAGATTAAAAGAAATAAATAAATTTGGCCCGTTTTTTGCTTTAATCCAATTGTAATATTCTTTAACTTCTTACTTAGTGGGGGGATCATGACACGAGTACAATTGGTAGACAAGCTTGCATTCAGAATGAAAGTTACTAAGAAAGACGCAGAAACCTATCTTACCGCTTTTCTAGATTCCATTATGGAGACTCTAGCTAAGGAAGGACGTGTGGTGGTGCAAGGATTTGGATCTTTTAAAGTTAATGAATACAAAGCCCGTGCAGCGAAAAAGCCATTGACGGGAGAGGTGATTTATTTGACAGTTCGTCGCAAACCGAGTTTTCATGCAGGCAAGGAATTGCGTGAACGAGTCAATGAGGAGATGGAATTGATGCACGAAGCCGAAGATTTGATCCGTCGTCTGCATGTTCCAGAAAGCGCATTTGAAGCGACCATGGGCTAAATTACTTTGTTGTGCTACAATATATTTCAGCAATTAATGAAAAAATAGCAGTTCAACAAAACAAAGGAGACCCGGCATGACCGACACCCGGGATACCTGCAGTAAATGCGGGGGAAAAAGTATACTTAAAGGCGATATCGGCCTCAGGAACATTAAAACAATGGATCTGGTGGTTGTTGTCCGGCAGGATCACGGTATAGAAAAAAACGTTCCGTTACAGCCTAGTGTATGTGGCAGATGCGGTTTTGTTGAATTGTTTGTAAAAGATCCTACTCATTTGAGAATCAGCACACAGGACAAACCCATCAATCCTGATTTCAAGCAACGTCCGTTGCTTGAATCAGATTTCTAATAGTTCCCCCTAAACAACTCCCATAAAAAGCCTTTTTCCATATATTATCCTTGTAGGATCTTTGAATTTACGCAAGAATACTACTCGTGTCTGGATTTTCCTGTTTATTCTATAGCTAACATTATTCGACACCATCTTCTATGATAAAACCGGCTAAAGACGAAATCCATTACATTCTTTTAAAGCTCCACTCCCTTACAGGGATTGTCCCAGTCGGAGCATTTCTAGTTATACATTTATCTATTAATTCCTTGCGAACGGTTGGAGTCTGGCCTTTTCAGTTGGCCATCGATGCTCTCAACAATTTGCCTTTCCTGATACTGATCGAAATTGGCTTCATTTATATTCCATTGCTATTTCATTCACTAATGGGCTTTTATATTATTCATGTTGGAAAAACCAACATGTTCCGCTACCGGTATCAACGCAATTGGCTTTACACAATGCAACGTTTAACGGGAGCGATCACATTTTTATTCCTGATTTATCATATGGGAACGACGGTCGGTGCTAAGTTGTGGGAAGGCAAACACCAGTTTGAAGCCGCGCCCTTTTTAATAGATATTCTCAATGGGGAGTTTCAGACTTGGCAGGGAATCTTGGTTTACACCATAGGCATTTTCTCAGCGACTTTTCATTTCAGTAACGGGGTTTGGGGATTTTGTGTCTCCTGGGGAATCCTGATTGGAAAAAATGCACAGCGAAACGGCGCGATCGTATTCGCCGCTATGGGAATAGGATTAACTTTTCTCGGTCTCGCAACGGTTCTCGAATTCAACATGAATCCAATTCCCGTAGAAGCAACGGTAGCAGGTTAATATTATGATGAACCGTAAGAAAAAAATTGTAATCATAGGCGGCGGACTTGCCGGACTGGCCTTGGCTATGAAGTTTTGCGAACGCAACGGGGAAGTCACCGTCGTGTCGTATCAATCTTTAAAGCGGTCACACTCCGTTTGCGCACAGGGTGGGATCAATGCTGCCATCGATGCAAAAAACGAAGGCGATTCTCCAGAAAAACATTTTTACGACACAATCAAAGGGGGCGACTTTCTAGCGCATCAACCTTTGGTTCGCGATATGTGCTATCAGGCACCTGCTATAATTCACTTGATGGATCGCATGGGCGTAGCCTTCAACCGTACTGGTGAAGGGCATCTCGATTTTCGTCGGTTCGGTGGCACTCTATACAACCGAACCGCTTTTGCAGGAGCTACCACCGGTCAACAATTGGTTTACGCTCTTGATGAACAAGTGCGGCGCAACATCCATGATGGAAACGCAACAACCTTGGAATGGCACGAATACTTGGGTGCGGTGCTCGACTCCGATGGCATTTGTCGAGGAGCCGTGATTCATGACCTGAAAACTAATGAAATCTATACCCTGCCAGCCGATGCAGTGGTTCTTGCTACTGGCGGACCGGGTCAAGTTTATGGCCGCTCCACCAACTCGGTAGTCAATACCGGAGCGGCGGCTACTACCGCCTATTTGCAAGGAGCCAAATATGCCAATGGAGAGTTTATCCAGATTCATCCAACCGCTATTCCCGGACAAGACAAACTAAGGTTGATGAGTGAATCGGCTCGTGGCGAAGGTGGAAGAATTTGGGTACCGCAAAAAGCAGATGACAGACGCGATCCGAAAAAAATCCCTGAAAATGAACGGTTTTACTTTCTGGAAGAAAAATATCCCCTATTTAAAAACCTGGTTCCCAGAGATGTTGCAAGCCGTGAAATTTATGACATCGTTTATAACCAGAAGATGGGTGTCGATGGCGACCCGATGGTCTACCTCGACCTGACACATAAATCGAGAGAGTTTCTCGACAACCGGCTCGGCGGAATCATGGATATCTACACCAAATTCACCGGTGTCGATCCGCGTGACCATCCAATGAAAATTTTCCCGGCGGTGCATTACTCCATGGGAGGACTTTGGACCGATTATGGCCCCGACCAAAATGGTTTGATCGATCACGGCTCACCTCGTAACCAGATGACTTCCATCACAGGGCTTTTTGCAGCAGGTGAAGCAGACTATCAGTATCACGGTGCCAACAGGCTGGGAGCTAATTCACTACTGAGCTGTATCTATACGGGACTGATGATGGCACGAGGGATTATGAATTATACCGATTCACTCGAAAAATCAGTCGACGATATCCCCTCCACCGTGTTCGATGATGCACGCAATCACTGGAAAAACCGCTTCAAAGAAATCAAGAAAATGAACGGTCGTGAAAACCCCTACAAATTGCATCAGGAGTTGGGGGAAGTCATGCTGGCCAATGTACTCATCGTGCGCGATAACAAATCTCTTGAAAAAGCGACCGATGAAATCAACGATATCGAGACACGTTTCAAAGATGTAAAATGTGTGGATACTAGTGACTGGGCGAACCCTTCTCCGAGTTTTATCAACCAACTATTTTGCATGATCCATCTTTCCAAAATCATTACCAAAGGCGCTTTACTGCGTGACGAATTTCGCGGCAGTCATTACAAACCCGATTTCGATTTGATTCAGCCGAAAGATTTTGATCCGCACGAATATATAGAATACCTTGAGCAAAAACAGTATGGAGATATTTCAGAAGACAAGTTTCCAGCTGGTCACTTGGACTATATGAAACGTTTCGAAGAGAACAATATTAAATGGTTAAAAACTACAGTGGCACAGTTCAAAGACAATCAACCGGATATTACTTATGATAAAGTTGACACTTCATTAATAACACCACGACCGAGAAAATATGATTGAGGCGATGAACTGTCGCAAGTAAAGGTCGTCACTCAAAAAAAGGCGTGGCCTAGCGGCTAAGCCATTCATAAAACCATGACAGATAAAAAAATCAATTTTAAGATCAAACGACAAGACAAGCCGGGTTTGCCATCTTACTGGCAGAACTTTCAGGTGCCATACAAACCGTTTGCAAATATCATTTCCTGTCTTATGGAAATCCAGAGAAACCCCACCACGAAGGCAGGCATAACAGTTGCCCCAGTCACTTGGGACTGCAATTGCCTTGAGGAGGTTTGTGGTTCCTGCACCATGGTCATCAATGGAAAAGTTCGACAAGCTTGCACCGCACTTGTAGACAACCTTGAACAACCCATCGCTTTGGAACCCATGTCGAAGTTTCCGGTTGTACGCGATTTGCAAGTCAACCGTAGCCGAATGTTTGAAAACCTTAAAAAGGTCAAAGCATGGATTGATATCGATGGGTCTCATGATATCGGCGAAGGAGCCATAATGCCGGACTCCGATCGCGCTAAACGTTATGTTATGTCCGAATGCATGACTTGCGGTTGTTGCCTAGAGGCCTGCCCGCAATTCAGCCTGAACAATTCGTTCATGGGAGCTGCAACTTTCAATCAAGTCAGGCTTTTCAATCTGCATCCAGCGGGGAGCATGAATAAAGAGGAACGACTCGATGCGGTAATGGGTGAAGGCGGAATCACCGATTGTGGCAATGCGCAGGTTTGCGTTGAGGTATGCCCAAAAAATATACCCCTGACGGAATCCATTGCTGATATCGGCCGCCAAACCAGTTGGCAATTTATAAAAAACCTCCTTGTAAAATAGCTGAAGGTATTTTTTATTTAAAACCTCGCGACAGTTTGCTATGATTTGGCATTGCATAGTATTTTCAGATAGCACTACCTTAAAGGAACAATATAAATGAAAGTCTCACTAGCCAGTTCAATGGGTACCTGTTTCGGAGTTCAGGACGCGATCAATCTCGCCATGTCCCCAGAGTTCAACAATGAATTAACTATTGTGGGGCAACTGGTTCACAATCCGCAAGTCAGTGACTCCTTAAAAAAAAACGGTATTTCTCTGGTACCCGGGATTGAAGATATAGACAAAATTAAAACTAAAAAAGTAATGATCACAGCCCATGGCGCGGCTGAAAAAACAAAACAACAACTCCAAGATGCAGGTTTCATTGTTTATGACGCTAGTTGCCCCTTGGTGATGAGGGTGCACCAAACGATAAAATCGTTGGTCTCCAAAGGTTATTTTCCTGTGGTGATCGGACAAAAAGACCATGTGGAAGTTAAAGGCATCGTTGGCGATCTCGATGACTATCTGGTCATCAACAGTGAAGAAGATTTCTCTAAAATTGAAAAATCTGGAAATCGCAAACTGGGAATCGTCACCCAAACCACACAGCAAAGAGATAAAGTAGAAGCCTTACTTGAGAAAGTTCGCGCTCTTGATTATGTGGATGAGGTATCATTTGTAAATACCATATGCCAGCCCACCCATGATCGACAGGTAGCGGTGCATGAATTGGCAGATCAGGTAGACCTTATGATTGTCATTGGAGGTTTCAACTCATCCAACACCAAGAAGCTGGTCCATGTTTGTGGTGAAAAAGGAATAGAGGCTCACCACATCGAATCATTTGACCAGTTAGATAAGAACTGGTTCGTTAGCAAACAACATGTGGGAATAACGGCTGGTACAAGTACCCCTGAAAATGTAATCAATGAAGTGCATACAAAAATTCTGAAAATTGCCGAAGAAGCAGAAGGCCAGGTTTCTCTCACCTCTTGAAAAATTTCCAATAAGAAATGTCCAACCCGCAAGCAGTCAGGCTTCCTAAACATTCTATTTCCCCAACTCCGATAATTGCTGAAACGAGCTTTATGTAATATGGACGATTGGACTTACTGCCAGCAAACTCTTCCAAAAGTCAGCAGAACCTTTGCCCTGAACATCAAGACCTTGCAAGGTAGGCTGCATCGCAGTGTATTAATCGCATACCTGTTCTGTCGAACCGTTGACACAGTTGAAGATGCAGCGAAACTGGACCCTAAAATTAAAATCAAATTGCTCTTAGAGTTTTCACGTTTGATAGAAAATAGGGAATATCGACTCGACCATATAGACTCATGGCTAGATGATTGCGCCACCGTTGATGGCAGTACAAACGATTTGGACCTGCTAAGAAACATCAAACGCGTGTTCAACGTTTTTGATTCACTGAAAAGTAATTACCAAGACCAGATCATTCCTGCCGTCTCGAAAATGGCAAAAGGAATGGCCCATTTCCAAAGCCGTTTTCAGTTTGGGGAAATCACACCCTTGGAAAATGAAGAAGACTTGGAAGAGTATTGTTACTTTGTAGCCGGAGTCGTAGGCGAAATGTTATGCGATCTCTTCCTTCAGAAACTGACCACTCTTCCTGAATCCGCTCGAAGGATAATGAAAGAAAATGCTGTTTCTTTTGGCCTCGGACTGCAAATGACAAATATCTCAAAAGACGTAATGGCAGACCGTGAACGAGGCTGGTCTTATATTCCGCAAAGTTTGATAATCGCGAATGGCCTTACTGTTGATGAATTTCATTCCGGAAAATTGGTTGAGAAAAACATGCAAATACTTGAAAAACTGCTTTTCAAAACCAACGGGCATTTGCACGATGCTTTAAAGTTTACCCTCGCTATACCTAGAACCGAGTTGTCTTTGCGCCTGTTTTGCGTTTGGCCTTTATGGATGGCCATGAAAACCGTTGCAGCACTTCATAACAACCCGGCCTTGTTAAGCTCAAATGCTCCTGTTAAAATTACACGAAGTCAGGTAAAAAGAATTTTGTTCACAACTCCTTTGATTGCGTGGTCCAATTTTATTCTTAAAGCTTCATTTGATAATATTCTTAAGGAGTTTAAAAGCCATCCAGAATTCGATCTACAAAGCCTGCATCAAAGGTTGGCTAAAATTTCATTGGACAACGTTTCTCCTAACATTCAAACCACCTAGGCTAATATGTCTGTAAAAGAAAGATTCATTGATAATCAGGATGGCTCAATAACCGATTCCACAACCCAATTGATGTGGATGAAAGAAGACGGTTGGCAAACGCAAGAAAAATGGTTCACATGGGATGAAGCGTTGGATCTGGTTCATTACTTTAATGGTTTAAAGTTCTGTAGTTTTCAGGACTGGCGAATGCCTAGCCACGAGGAAATCGTAACTATCGCCGGTGAAGAAGCATCCAATCAGGATAAATATGGAAAAGAGACTCACTTATTTCCGATTTTCCCTTCCGGCGGGCAGGCTACGGTATGGCTAAAAGGGGAATCTGGACAAGAGGGCACTTTGTTTGATTTTAAAAACAAAGAGTTTCGTCCCTTATATAAAAGCAAAAGCGGCCGCATGACCGTTCGTCTGGTTCGAGGCCAGATGCTGAAAGAGTTCAACTTGGATCCCAAAAATGAACCTTTTGACCTTTAACGCCATCTTATCCTAAAAGGGAGTTGAGCTTGAATAAAAAACGTCTCATCACAATCGCAGGAGGGCTCTGGTGCATCATAGGCCTTTTCCTTGTTGTTCGCGGATTTGGTTTGTACCAACTCGCAGAACTGGAACAACATGCTACAGAAATAGCGATCACCATCTCCGGAATCATTGCAGGATTGATCGGTCTAATTAAAGGGAAATTTGTTCTGAGTAAAACAGCCCACCGAAATAAAACCCGCATTCACAATTTGGAAGACCCCGTAAGTCTGCATGATATTTTCTCTAAACCTTTTTATTTTTTGATCCCAATGATGATGGGACTCGGAGTACTGCTTCGGTCTTTTAACGAATACCTTGGCGGTTATATAGTGGTCGCTGCTATTTATTGCGGCATAGGCATGGCATTAATTGTATCCAGCCGGATTTACTGGTTTTCGGATACTGAAATTCTCGAATCGAAAAACCCTTAAGAAACAAACCTGAAAATGAAAAATTTTTTCCTTACTCTTCACATGATTTCAATGTGCCTTGTCATCGGCACCTTGTTCCTACAATCTCTCACCGTAGTTTTTCGACTGCGCCTGAAATCAGCTGAAGAAGCAAAAGGACTCGAAAAAACCCAGTCTCGAATACACAAATTCATTTATTATCCAATACTCGGTGTCACTCTGATATCGGGTATCGTTCTCGCCGTCAAAACCGGGGCCTTCTCAGAAGGTAAATGGCTTCATTGGAAAATAGGGCTCCTGATTATTCTCATTGCGTTAGGTGTTCAAAATGGAAAACAGATTAAAGAAGCAATTCTTCCAAAAAAATACGCAATGATGGTTCATATCGCTATTTTCATCGTAGGTGCCTTCATGATTTATCTCGCCACCATCAAACCCTTTTAATGGACATACTGTTCACACTTGTTGCCAGTGTTATTTTGATCATAGGCTTTCTCGTCGTCTGCCGCGTTGTTGATGACGAGGAAGATGAAGAAGAAACTGGAGATGGTACCGATAGCCACTGAACAAACGCTTAAAAAATTTAAGCGATTAGTAAAACAAGCCGCAGGATGCCGCCTTTGCCCTGCTCTAGCTGACCAGCCTGCAATATTTAGCTCTGCCAACGGTAACCTTAATGCGAAAATCATTTTCGTGGCAGAAGCCCCCGGCCGTTTTGGCGCAGGCCTTACCGGAATACCATTTCATGGCGACAAGTCGGGAGATAATTTCGAAACACTTCTGAAGCATATTTGCCTAACCCGCGCTGAGGTGTTTATCACCAATGCTGCTTTGTGCAATCCTCTCGAAAATGGAAATAACCGACGACCAAAAGCGAGTGAAATTAAAAACTGTTCACCGTTTTTAAAAGAAACTCTCAATCTTATTAATCCCCAGATAGTCGTGACACTCGGTTCTGTAGGCCTACAGGCACTCAACCTCATTTTAGAAACTCGATATCAACTCAAAGAAAATGTAGCCAAACCCCTCACCACGCCCGACTTCATACTTTTCCCCTTGTATCACCCCAGCCCACGTGTTACTAACTGGATGCGCCCCCTTGCCCAACAAAAAAAAGACTTCAAAAAAATCCTTCGGAATATTTCTACTGATAAGGAATAAAGAATGAAATACAGTCGCATTGAGGGTATTGAAAAAGACTGGAGCCGAATCACCTTCGGCTGTTGGCAAATTGCACCCAGCGAGGGATGGGGAGATATTTGCCCGGGGAAAGATGCCGAAAAAGTGGTGCGTGTAGCACTTGATCAGGGAATTACCGCATTCGATACCGCAGAAGGTTATGGAGATGGAGAATCGGAACGCCGTCTCGGTAAAGCATTGGGGTCACAAAAAGATTCGGCAATCATCATTTCAAAAATCTGGCCCGAAGCCGGTCAAACACTCAAAGACTATCAAAAAGCCCTCGACAATTCCCTTAGAGCTTTGGGCAGAGATTATGTTGACCTCTACCTGATACACTGGCCGGGAAATTATTTTAACAGTTCCGAAAAAAGTAAACTCCTTACCGAGTATATGCTGGCTCTCAAGCAAAGCGGCAAAGCATCTACCATCGGCCTTTCGAATTTTAGAGCAAATGATATCAAACTACTTGGCAACAATACCAAAGAATTCTCCCTCAACGAAGTTCCGTACAGCTTACTAGATCGTAGTTATGAAGAAGAAACATTATCCCTTTGCAAGAAAGACGACATGCAGTACATGGCCTTTTCTCCTTCCGCACAAGGGCTTCTCGCCCGCCCCATGAAGGAAGAAGATCTTGAAATGCCAACGCGAAAAATGCACCATCTTTTCCAACCTTCCACCTTTGAAAAAGCAAAAGAAGTTTGGGAAACTGTTCGCCTCATCGCCAACGAATTGGGCTGTAACCCTATCGAGGTTGCCGTTGCCTGGGTTATCAAACAAGAAAATATTTTCACAGCCATTGTTGGTTCGCGAAAACCCGAACAGGTAGAAGAGTTTGCCCCAGCAGGTGATCTGGAATTGAGCCAGGGACATCTGGCCCATTTAACCGAAGTCAGTAACGCTTTTCCTGCTGTTAAAGCTCATGATTGAAATTTCTTCCTTCCTCCATTCCTCATAAACCCTTATTATTGAATCATGAACGATGATGATGAAAGATGGGAAGAACCACTGGAGGACAATGGCCTGACACTCGGCCCCGAAGAAACCCTGCAACGAGAAATCGAAAAATCGAAATCACTCAAAGTTGATCGCCTGCGATTGAAAGATGAAATCGAAAAACTTAAAGAACAAAAGAATAACCTGCAAGGAAAAAACCACCAACTCCATCAAAGAGTCAATGCTTTAAGCAGCGAGGCTCCCAATACCCAGCCTGAAAACCATGCCATCAAAAAGAATGAATTAATTCCTTTCCTTATCGCCCTTTCTCTATTTTCGGCTCTATTCTTCTTTTTTCGCAACTAATCGCGGGAATTGGAGTTTTCGATGTTTTTCTGCTAAAATTCCGCATGACTGTAGAAATAGTTGAATCTTTATTATCTATTTTTCCATCCAATTAAAATGCTCCCTAACGGGGAACCGGATAGTTGTGACCCGAGAAATATCAACCAATGTATTGAGAGGAAAACCAAATGTGGGATTATGAATTTTTTCATGTGATCGTCGGAATTTTATGGATAGGCTTATTATATTTCTTCAATCTGGTTCAAGTGCAGTCCATGCCTAAAATGGTTGAAGCAGGCGCAGCAAAACCTTATACGCAGATCATTCTGCCAAAAGCTTTATTCCTTTTCCGTCATGCCGCATTGTGGACGGTTATCACCGGAATCGCCTATTACATGGCAGGCCGTGGAGTAGTACAAGGAATTCCCAGTGGTGAAATTATGATCGGTATGTTGCTCGGCATCATTATGGCTGGGAACGTGTGGTTCATCATCTGGCCGAATCAGAAAAAAATCATTGCTGGCGAACTCGAAGGCGATGCTCTGGCAAAAGCAAAAAGGATGGCGTTTCTTGCCAGCCGCACCAACGCATGGCTCTCCATCCCCATGCTGATCGGTATGATCGCTGCCAACCACGGCGGCATCATGTTCTAGCGGAGTACCTCCGCTGGTAGTAGGTCGGTGCATTTATGAGCGAACGATTGCCATTGCTCTTCTGGAAATAGTTTTTTTAAAAGGGGTTCGTCCACTGTCAAGGGGGCGAGCCCCTTTTTATTTTTTGCTTTCCTTTTTGGAATAAGCTTTTTTAGCCTCCCCCTGATAAGGGAGGACTGAGGGGGTTGCTTTTCGAATAGCGGTGGTCTGACTATTCTATCGTCAAAGCTTCCATGGGGTCGAGTTTCGAGGCTTTGATGGCTGGAAACACGCCGAAGACAACACCGATTAGTGCACACACCCAACTCGCCGTCCATATCGAATCTTGATCGAGTACCAAGGTCCAATCGCCCCAATGGGTTAAGCCTAAGGTTAAACCAACACCGAGGGCAATGCCGATACCGCCCCCCATAAACCCTATGATGAGAGACTCATACAAAAACTGACGGATAATATCACTTCGGGTAGCGCCTACAGCTCTCCTTATTCCTATTTCTTTTGTTCTCTCTTTTACAGAGATCAACATAACAGCGAGTATCCCTATCCCACCTACGAGAAGAGAAATGGCCGCAACACCAACAATCAGTTTCGTAAACAGCTCCGATGTTTCGCGCTTCATCTCTTCCATATCTAACTGGCTGACTAAGGAAAAATCATCCTCCCTTTCATCAATTAACTTATGACTCTCACGAAGTAGCTCACGGATTTTTCCAGATGCTTTTGAGATATTTTTCCGACTGGAGATCTTCACGAATATGCGGCTGACATGGGTCTGATTGACAATGCGCCGCATCAAAGTGGGTAAGGGAATAAAGATTAAGTCATCCTGATCTAATCCGTTTGTATCAACACCTTTTGCCTCAAACACTCCAATAATTTTAAAAGGGATAAAATGAACTTTAACCACTTGGCCAACCGGGTCTCCACCACAAAACAAACACCCAACACCCACACACCAAACAAAAAAAAAAACAACCACCACACAAAAAAAAAATAACCACAAAAACC